>NZ_LSKN01000126.1:0-64963 GCF_001557075.1 Methylobacterium sp. CCH7-A2 | reverse complement strand
GGCGGGTTTCGGGAGGCGTCGCCGTCGCGGGCGGCGTCTCCCGGAGGTCGAGCGGTCGGGAGTTCCTTCGCCAAGGACGAGCGACCGCGACGCCCAAAATCCCCGCGCGCGGAGCCGGGCGGCGTGAGATCGGCGCTGCATCGACATTCGACATCGACACTCGACATCGGCACGCGGCTTTGGTCCACGCGCCACCCGGCTCCGCGCATCCCCTCTCGGGGGCCATGATGCGAACCCCGCGGCTCAGGCCGGTCGGGGCTTTCGGCGCGCCTCATGATTATTCCCCGCCCCCCCTCGTCATCCTGGGCGGCCGCAGGCCGACCGGGATCCATCGGAGGGCACCGACCAGCCCGATGATGGATCCCGGCCTGCGCGGCTGCGCCGCTTGTCCAGCATGACGCGCGGGGTGGAGTGGGTGACGCTCAGCGGGCCTTCTGACCGAAGAGGATCGCCTTCTCCTCCGGCGTCGAGATGCCGGCGGGGTTGCGCAGGGCCTCGCCGACCTTGAGGCCGCGCTGCACGGCGGGACGCGCCATCATCGTCTCGATCCAGCGGGCGACATGGGGGAACTGCTTGAGGTCCTGACCCTGCTTCTCCCACCCGCGGGCCCAGCCGATGCAGGCCATGTCGGCGATGGAGTAATCACCGCAGATGTAATCGCGGCCGTCGAGGCGCTTGTTCAGCACGCCATAGAGGCGGTTGGTCTCGTTGGTGTAGCGGTCGATGGCATAGGGCACCTTCTCGGGCGCGTAGAGCCGGAAATGGTGGGTCTGGCCGAGCATCGGCCCGAAGCCGCCCATCTGCCAGAACAGCCATTCGTCGACGGCGACGCGGCCGCGCTCGTCGGCGGGATAGAACTGCCCGGTCTTGCGGCCGAGATACTGCAGGATCGCACCCGACTCGAAGACCGAGATCGGCTTGCCGTCCGGCCCTTCGGGATCGACGATCGCCGGCATGCGGTTGTTGGGGGAGATCGCGAGGAAGTCCGGCTTGAACTGGTCGCCCTTGCCGATGTTCACGGGAATGACCGTGTAGGGCAGCCCGCACTCCTCCAGCATGATGGTGATCTTCCAGCCGTTCGGAGTCGGCCAGTAATGAAGTTCGATCGGCTTGCTCTGGCTGGCTGGCATGGCGCGGTCCCGGTCCCTGATGCAGAGGAGGAAGCGCGATGTTTAGGCCGCTTCTCGCGCGGGAGAAAGAGCCGGTCCGCCCTGTGCGGGTTGCATCGCCCCTTTGTGAAACCGGCGGCGCTCAGAGCTCGATCTTGAAGCCCTCATGGCTCTGGGCAAAACCGAGGTTCACATAGAAGCGGTGTGCGTCGAGGCGCGACTTGTTGGAGCTGAGCTCGGCCATGCCGGCGCCGTGCTCGCGCGCGAAGGCGAGCGCATGGGCGATCATGATGCGGCCGATGCCATGGCCGCGCCGCTCGGGCGAGACATGGACGCTCTCGAACTTGGCCCGCATCCGGCCGCGCGCCACCAGTCCGGGAATCAGCGTGACCTGGAAGGTGCCGACCACCAGGCCCCCCGCTTCCTCGGCGACGAAGAGCGCGTTGTGGGCGGAGGCCTCGATGGCGGCGAAAGCCTCGGCATAGCCGGGGTGGCGCGCCTCCGCGCGGATCGCGTCGGCCGTCATCGTCTGCGTGGCGGCGCCGAGCATGATCAGCTCGGCGATGCGCTCGACGTCCTCGCGTCGGGCGCGGCGGATGATGACCGCGGTCGCGGTCTGCGTCGAGGTGGTCATGCGGCGTCCCGTCCGGTGGAGGCGAGACGCCGCTCTATCAGACCAGCTCGGGGAACGGAACGATGGTGGACTTCACCGTCTTCATCGCCATCGCATCGGCGACGGCCTGGGTCACGCCGGCTTCCGTGAAGGGGTAGATCGTCTGCATCTCCAGGAAGGGGTACTTGTCGCGGGCGCGGTAGAGCATGTCGACGCCGAGCGGCAGATCATTGCCGGTGAAGGCCCAGGAACCGAGCACGTTCAGATCCTTGGTGCAGATGCGGTGCCAGTTGGTCTGGATCGACCCGGCATCGGTGAACTGCCCCATCTCGACATAGGTGCCGCCGTCGCGCAGGAACTCGATGCCCTCGGGCCCCGCCGTCGGATGGCCGGAGCAGTCCATCACGAGATCGGCGCCGAACCCGCCGACGATCTCGCGGACGCGGGCGATGCGCGCTTCCGCGGTGGTGTATTCCTCCAGATTAACCGTCGCCTCTGCACCGAACTTGCGGGCGAGCGCGAGCCTCGGCTCCTCCGGCGCGCCGACGCAGATGACGCGGCCGGCGCCCATCTCCTGCGCCGCCGCCACCGCCAGGATGCCGATCGGCCCCGAGCCCTGGATCACCACCGTGTCACCCCAGTTGAAGCCGCCGGCGCGCTTGGCCCGGTTGAAGGCGCGGATGCAGGAGGTCAGCGGCTCGGAGAGCGCGCCCAGCCGCAGCGACATGTCGTCGGGCAGCTTGTAGACCTTGGTCCCGGGCAGCATCTCGAGGTCGACATAGACATATTCGGCCCAGCCGCCCCAGAGATGCGGCGCCTTGTCGAAGCCGAGATAGCGCCCGTAGTAGACCGGGGTCAGGCACTTGTTGGCGCTTTCGGGATAGTGGACGCAGTAGTGGCAGTGCCCGCAGGGCATCAGCGGCGGGATCATCACCTTGGAGCCGACATCGAGCGGCTTGCCCATGAAGTCCTCGGTGAACTCCGCCCCCTTCTCGACGATGACGCCGCCGATCTCGTGGCCGAGCGTGAAGGGCCAGGGCAGCTTCTTCGGCCAATGGCCCTTGAGGATGTGCTGGTCGGTGCCGCAGACGCCGCAGGCGCCGATCTTAATCAGCGCGGCCTTGGCCGGGACCGCCGGCCAGGGCACCTCCCGGATGGTCGGCTTGCCGCCGGGGCCGTCATAGGTCGCGACGCGGATGGGCTGGCGCTGCATGGTCGTCTCTCCCTGAAGTGCCGCTTTGGCGCGGCTTGGGGAAGAGTGAGGCATGGCGGGCGGGCCGCGGCAACTGGCTCGTACGCACAGGCCCGTTGCGGCAGCTGCTATGCCGCGAAAAGGCGCTTCGCCATCAGCAGCGTGTTGGGGGTGTCGTCGCGGCCGTCGAAGCGGGCCTGGCGCTGCAGGAAGAAGCCCATCCGCTCGTAGAAGGTGATCGCCGGCTCGTTCTGGCTCTCGACCTCGAGGCGCGCCACCGGCGCCTCCGGAAAGCAGGCCAGCGTCACCTGCAGCAGCGTGCGGCCGATGCCGACGCCCTGCCAGGCCGGCAGGACATAAAGCCGCGTCAGCAGCGCGGCGCGGTCGCGCTCGGTGCGGGCGCTGGCGGTGGCGACGATCTCGCTTCCCACCAGCGCGACGAGAAAGGCCCCGTTCTCGCGCCCGAGCTGGGCGCCGAGGTTCTCCAGGGAATGCCAGGCATTGGTGATCTCGGCGACGCGCTGCCAGCCATAGATGCCGTCATAGGTGGCGTGCCAGGTCTCGACCAGCAACGCCCGCACCGCCGGCAGATCGGCGGCTTCGGCGTCGCGGATGACGAGATCGGCAGGGGTCATGGAGAGGCACCCGGACGGCTCGTCCTTCCACGGCGCGCCTCAGACGCGAAGTCCCGGAAAGACGGCGTGTTGCCAGCGCCGCCCATCGCTCACTCGATCCCCAGCTTCGCCTTCAGGATCTCGTTCAGCGCCTGCGGGTTGGCCTTGCCGCCCGAGGCCTTCATAGCCTGGCCGACGAACCAGCCCAGCATGGTCGGCTTGGCCTTGACCTGCTCGACCTTGTCGGGATTGGCGGCGATCAGTTCGTCCACCGCCTTCTCGATCGCGCCCGTATCGGTGACCTGCTTCATGCCGCGGGCCTCGACGATCTCGCGCGGGTCGCCGCCTTCGGACCAGAGGATCTCGAACAGATCCTTGGCGATGCGCCCGGAGATCGTGCCCTCGCCGATGAGATCGACCAGCCCGCCGAGCTGGGCGGCGGAGACGGGCGAGGCCGTGACGTCCTTGCCTTCCTTGTTGAGGCGCCCGAACAGCTCGTTGATGACCCAGTTGGCCGCGGCCTTGCCGTCGCGCCCCTTGGCGACGGCCTCGAAGTAGTCCGCCTGCTCGCGCTCGGCGACCAGCACCGAGGCGTCATAGGGCGAGAGCCCGTATTCGGCGATGAAGCGGGCCTTCTTGGCATCGGGCAGTTCCGGCAGATGCGCCTTCAGCTCAGCGACGAAGGCGTCGTCGAATTCGAGCGGCAGCAGGTCCGGATCGGGGAAGTAGCGGTAGTCATGCGCCTCTTCCTTGGAGCGCATCGAGCGCGTCTCGCCCTTGCCGGGATCGTAGAGGCGGGTCTCCTGGTCGATCGTGCCGCCATACTCGAGGATGCCGATCTGGCGGCGCGCCTCGACATCGACGGCCTGGCCGATGAAGCGGATCGAGTTGACGTTCTTGATCTCGCAGCGCGTGCCGAAGGGCTCGCCCGGGCGGCGCACCGAGACGTTGACGTCGGCGCGCAGGTTTCCCTTCTCCATGTCGCCGTCGCAGGTGCCGAGATAGCGCAGGATGGTGCGCAGCTTCGAGACATAGGCCTTGGCCTCGTCGGCCGAGCGCAGATCGGGCTTGGAGACGATCTCCATCAGCGCGACGCCCGAGCGGTTGAGGTCGACGAAGCTCATCGTCGGGTGCTGGTCGTGGATCGACTTGCCGGCGTCCTGCTCGAGATGCAGCCGCTCGATGCCGACGGTGATCTGCTCCGTCGGCGAGAGATCGACGATGATCTCCCCCTCCCCGATGATCGGGCTCTTGTACTGGCTGATCTGATAGCCCTGCGGCAGATCCGGATAGAAATAGTTCTTGCGGTCGAAGACCGAGCGGTTGTTGACCTGCGCGTTGAGGCCGAGCCCGGTGCGCACCGCCTGGCGGACGCATTCGGCGTTGATCACCGGCAGCATGCCCGGCATGGCGGCGTCGACGAGGCTGACATGGGCGTTCGGCTCGGCGCCGAAGGCGGTCGAGGAGCCGGAAAACAACTTGGCGTTGGAGGTGACCTGTGCATGAATCTCCATGCCGATCACGATCTCCCAGTCTCCCGTCGCGCCCTTGATCAGCTTCTTCGGATCCGCGGGGCGGGCATGCGCATTCATCGTCTTGTCTTCCGGCTTCAGTGAGATGCCTGACGGTTACGACCTCGGCGCGCAGGCGGCAAGCTTCTGTTGCGCTCCCGACACCGGATGGCGGGATTGTGGCGCAGAGTGCCGCAATCTCGCCTTGTGAGGGGTGACGGATCTTGACAATCGTCAGTCGGCTCCCCTTGTAGCGGCAAAGGCCGGAAACACGCCTACTGTGCCGGCTAGACCCATCCGGAGCCATCCCATGCCCCATCGCCGCCCGGCGCCGATGTCATCGATCCTTTCGGCCGGGGGCCTCGTGCTCCTTGCTGCGCTCAGCCTCGGCGAGGCGCGCGCCCAGGGCGGGCCGCCGCCGGCCCCGCCCGTCCAGGTCTCGGCGCCGCTGGCGCAGCGCGTCACCAACTGGGACGAGTTCACCGGCCGCTTCGAGGCCAGCGAGCAGGTCGAGGTCCGGGCCCGCGTCTCGGGCTTCCTCGACTCGATCCACTTCAAGGACGGCGACCTGGTGAAGAAGGGCGATCTGCTCTTCACCATCGACCCCCGCCCCTACCGGCTCTCGGTCGACGCCGCGCGGGCCGAGGTCGCCCGCGCCAAGGCGCAGGTCGAGCTCGCCCAGAACGAGGTCGAGCGCGCCGAGGGCCTGACCCAGAACCGCACCATCACGGCGCGCGACGTCGATCAGCGCCGCGCCAATCTCAACAGCGCCATCGGCTCCCAGCAGGGGGCGGAGGCCAATCTCAAGACGGCCGAGCTCAACCTCGAATGGACCGAGGTGCGCGCCCCGCTGTCGGGCCGCATTTCGAACCGCCGCGTCGATGCCGGCAACCTGATCGCCGGCGGCCAGTCCGGCGCGACGCTTCTCACGACGATCGTCGCGGTCGATCCGATCTACTTCACCTTCGACGCCTCGGAGGCCGACTATCTGCGCTGGCAGCGCCGCAACAACGATTTGCGCGCGACCGCCTCGCGCGAGGCCGGGATCGTTGCCGAGGTGCGCCTGTCCGACGAGCAGGAGTGGAAGCGCCGCGGGCGGATCGACTTCGTCGACAACACGCTGAACGCCCGCTCGGCCACGATCCGCGGCCGCGTCGTGTTCCCCAATTCCGACCAGTTCCTGACGCCGGGCACCTTCGGGCGGCTGCGCGTCTTCGCCGGCGAGGCGGACGCCCTGCTGGTGCCCGACAGCGTCATCGTCTCCGACCAGGCGAACAAGATCGTGCTGACCGTCGGACCCGAGAATAAGATCGTGCCGAAGCCGGTCACGCTCGGCCAGATCACGCGGGGGCTTCGCGTCATCCGCACCGGGCTGTCGCCGGAGGACAAGGTCGTCGTCGGCGGCTTCGCCAATCCGATGGTGCGCCCCGGCGCCGCCGTCACGCCGCAGCCCGGCGAGATCAAGCCCAACGGCAGCAACTGAACCGCGCCTCGAACCAGCCCCGGGCGGCCGCCGGCCGCCTGCCCTGACGCCAGGCCAGGACACCCTTCATGTTCCGCTTCGCCCATTTCTTCATCGACCGGCCGATCTTCGCCACCGTGCTCTCGGTGCTGCTGACGATCGCCGGCGCCATCGCCCAGCGCGGCCTGCCGATCGCGGAATATCCCGAGATCGCGCCGCCGACGGTCTCGATCACCGCGACCTATCCCGGCGCCTCGGCCGAGGTCGTCGCCGCCACGGTGGCGACGCCGATCGAGCAGGAGGTCAACGGCGTCGACGACATGCTCTACATCCAGTCGCAGTCGACCGGCGACGGGCGCGTGACGATCAACGTCGTGTTCAAGGCCGGCGTCGACATCGACCAGGCGCAGGTGCTGGTGCAGAACCGCGTCGCCGCCGCCGAGGCCCGTCTGCCGGCGGATGTGCGCGCGCTCGGCATCCAGACGCGCAAGGCCTCGCCCGACCTGATGATGGTCATCAACATGATCTCGCCGGACGGGTCGCGCGATGCGCAATACGTCTCCAACTACGCGACGCTCTATGTGAAGGACGTGCTGACCCGCATCGACGGCGTCGGCAACGTCCAGGTCTTCGGCGCGCGCGACTTCTCGATGCGGATCTGGCTCGACCCGGCCAAGGTTTCCTCGCGCAACCTGACCGCGGGCGACGTCGTGACGGCGCTGCGCGCGGCCAACGTCCAGGTCGCGGCAGGCGCGATCAACCAGCCGCCGGCGACGCAGGGCGGCGCCTTCCAGCTCTCGGTCAACACGCTCGGCCGCCTGACCGACATCGCCGAGTTCGAGAACATCGTCGTCCGCGCCGACCCCAACGGCGGCACGATCCGCATCCGCGACATCGCCCGCGTCGAGCTCGGCTCGCAGGATTACACCACCAACGCCTATCTCGATAACAAGAACGCCGTCGCCATCGGCATCTTCCAGCGTCCGGGCTCGAACGCGCTCGCCACCGCCGAGACGCTGATCAAGACCATGAACGACATGGCCAAGCAGTTCCCCTCCGGCGTCGAGCACCGCATCATCTACAACCCGACCGAATTCATCGGGGAATCCGTCAGCGCGGTCATCCACACGCTGGTGGAGGCGGTCGCGCTCGTCGTCGTGGTCGTCATCCTGTTCCTGCAGACCTGGCGGGCGGCGATCATCCCGATCATCGCGATCCCGGTATCACTCGTCGGCACCTTCCTGGTGATGAGCGCGGTCGGCATCTCCTTCAACACCATCTCGCTGCTGGCACTCGTGCTCGCCATCGGCATCGTCGTCGACGATGCGATCGTCGTGGTGGAGAATGTCGAGCGCTATCTCGCCGAGGGCATGACGGCCAAGGAGGCCGCGCACAAGACCATGGACGAGGTCGGCGGAGCGCTGCTCGCCATCGCGCTCGTCCTCTGCGCAGTCTTCATCCCGACCGCCTTCATCAGCGGGCTGCAGGGCACCTTCTACCAGCAGTTCGCCGTCACCATCGCGGCCTCGACGGCGATCTCCTGCTTCGTCTCGCTGACGCTGTCGCCGGCGATGGCGGCGCTGCTGCTGAAGCCGCATGGCCATGCCGAAGGAAAGCAGCACGGTTTCCTCTACAAGCTCGGCGCGCCCGTGCGCGGCTTCTTCCACTACTTCAACAAGGGCTTCGACTGGCTCTCGCGCAATTACGGCTCGCTAACCTCGCGGCTGATCCGCTTCTCAGTCATCCTGCTGATCGCCTATGCGGGGCTGATCGCGCTGACCGCGAACCGCCTCTCGGTGACGCCGACCGGCCTCGTGCCGCAGCTCGACCGCGGCTACTACATCGTCGCCTTCCAGCTGCCGCCGGGCTCCTCGCTGCCGCGCACCGACGCGGTCATCCGCAAGGCGACCGACGTCGTGCTGTCGCGGCCGGGTGTCGCCCATGCGGTCGCCTTCGCGGGGCTCGACGGCGCGACCTTCACGATCGCGCCCAACACGGGCGTCATTTTCGTGACGCTCTCCTCCTTCGACGAGCGCCAGAAGCTCAACCTGACATCGGACGGCATCCTCGCCGATCTGCGCCAGCAGATGTTCGCGATCAACGAGGCCTTCGCGCTGGTGATCCCGCCGCCGGCCGTGCCGGGCATTGGCACCGGCGGCGGTCTCAAGGGCTATGTCCAGGATCGCTCCGGCCGCGGCCTGCCCGCGCTCGAGGGCGCGACCTGGGTCGTCGCCGGCTCGGCGGCGCAGGTGCCGGGGATCCAGCAGCCCTTCACGCTGTTCTCGACCAAGACGCCTCAGGTCTTCGCCGACATCGACCGGACCAAGGCCGAAATGCTGGGCGTGCCGATCACGCGCGTCTTCGAGACGCTCTCGGTGTTCATGGGCTCGGCCTATATCAACGACTTCAACCTGCTGGGGCGCACCTACCGGGTGACGGCGCAGGCGGACAATCCGTTCCGGCTCGACCTCAACGACGTCGCCAACCTGAAAACCCGCAACAGCGATGGCGAGATGGTGCCGATCGGCTCCGTCGCCTCCTTCTCGGACACGACGGGCGCCTATCGCGTGCCGCGCTACAACCTCTATCCGGCGGCCGAGGTGCAGCTCTCGATGGCGCGTGGCTTCTCGACCGGACAGGGCATCGCGGCGATCGAGAAGATCGCGGCCGAGCGCCTGCCCTCGGGCTTCGGCTTCGAATGGACCGAGATCGCGCTGCAGGAGAAGCTCGCGGGCAACACCGCCATCATCGCCTTCGGTCTGGCGGTCGTCTTCGTGTTCTTGCTGCTGGCGGCGCTGTACGAGAGCTGGATGCTGCCGCTGGCGGTCATCCTGATCGTGCCGATGTGCATTCTGGCCGCGATGTTCGGGGTCAACTATGCCGGGCTCGACCGCAACATCCTCGTCGATATCGGCCTCGTCGTGCTGGTCGGCCTCGCGGCGAAGAATGCGATCCTGATCGTCGAATTCGCCAAGCAGGCGGAGGAAGAAGGCATGAACCGGCGCGATGCGGCGATCGCCGCGGCGCGGACCCGGCTGCGGCCGATCCTGATGACCTCACTCGCCTTCATCCTCGGCGTGCTCCCGCTGACGATCTCGACCGGCGCCGGCGCGGAGATGCGCCAGGCGATGGGTGTCGCGGTGTTCTCCGGCATGCTGGGCGTGACGATCTTCGGCCTGATCTTCACCCCGGTCTTCTATGTCGTCGTCCGCTGGCTGGCGGATCTGCGCAAGAAGAAAGCCCAGGTCGAGCCCTCGCATCACGCCCCCGCGCAGGGCTGATCCCGGCGGCCAGGCCGGACCGAAGACGCAAAAGGGTCGCTCGCGCGGCCCTTTTCATTTTGGTGCCGGGCCCCGCCCCACTCAGTGCCCGCTCAGCACCAGCAGCTTGACCGGCAGCAGCAGCGCCTGGATGCGCAGCATCACGGCGTGGACGACGCCGGTGGCGTCGACGACGTGCAGCGCGAGCGCCTTGAACGTACCGACCTTGCCCGAGGCGATCAGCTCGTGATTGCTGGAATAGGCGTTGGCGACGCAGCTCGAGCCGGGGAAGACGCCGTCCAGACCGCCCTCGTAAAGCGGCTCGAGGAAGACGAGCACGGTGCCCGGCCGCTGGACCTGCTGGGCATCGACGAGCTGGTCGCCCGCGCGGAACTGCCCGGCCGCGATGAACTCCTGCACGTCGGTCACGACCATCGGGATGATCGTCCAGGGCTTCGAGATGCAGGCGACCTCCGCGGCCATGCCGACCTTGAGCACCTGCGCCTCGAGCTGGCTGAAGCCGGCCTGCAGCGCCTTGCGGCCGGCGGTCGCCGGGATCAGGACGCCGGCCGGCCGCATGAAGGGATTGACCAGATCGCCAATCTGCAGGGCAAATTGCTCGATGTGCCCGGCGACGCCGGCGCGCACTACGGTCTTGGCCAGCTCGACCTCGGCCTGGGCGAGCGCGGCCTCGGCGCTGGCCTTCTCCGCCGGCAGCAGCGCGGCGATGCGGGCCTGCGCCGCCTCGCGCGAGGCGGTGGCGGCGGCGACCGTCGCCTCCCGCCCCTGCACGACGTTCTCGAGCCGCTCGATCTCGCGGGCGGCGACGACATCGTCGTTGCGGCGCTTGAGCTCCTGCTTCGTCCGCAATTCGTCGAGCGCGAGCTGGAGCGAGCTGCGCGCCTCCTGGATCCTGGCCTCGTTGGCGAGGATGTCGACCTTGGCGACGGCGAGCGCCGCCTCGACCTCGCCGACCTTGCGGCGCGCCGCCTCGACGGCCGCCTGCTGCTTGGCGTCGTCGAGCCGGAAGATTGGCTCGCCCTGCCCGACCTTGCCGCCCTGGCGGACATAGATTTCGGCGACGCGGCCGCTGGCCTCGGGCACGATCGGCACCGTGCGGAAGAACAGCGTCGCATTGGTCGTCGAGGGGTGGTTGTAGAAGATCACCGTGATCAGCGCGACGGTGAGCATCAGGCAGCCGACGATGCCCCAGCGCAGCTCGAACCAGACCGAGTACAGCGTGATCTCGTGGCCGAAGCGCTTTCCCTGCCCATAGCGCCGGTAGAGATAGTCCGGCAGGATCGTCAGCAGCGAGCAGATCAGGATCTCAACCATGGGCCGGCGCCTCCGGCTGGGCCGTCCGCGGGGCGGCGGCAGCCGGGCTCGCTGTCGGCGCCGCAGCGATTGGTGGCGGCGGCTCGCCTCCGCCCGTCGCGGCTTGCGGCGGCTCGTCCTCGTCCCGCTCGGGCGGGATGCCGGCGATCTTGTCGAGCGCGCCGGCCATCCGGCGCAGCGGGTTCCAGACGTCGGGGATCTCGATCAGGGCCAGCAGCAGGCCCGCGACCCAGAACAGATGGATATGGGTGAAGAGCGCCAGCAGCCCGAGCACCGCGACGATCTCGAACTGGAGCTTGTGCGCCTTGTGCGCCATCCGCTCCGGCAGCGTGTGCAGGCGCAGGAAGAGCAGGCCGAAGCCGAGCACCGCGCCGACGATGGTGACGCCGGCGAGGATCATCATCGCGTCGGTCTCATGCGGCGCGGTGATGAAGGGTGGCAGGTGATGCGGCGCGGCGGGATGAAGCGTTGCAGCCAAGGCGGGTCTCCAGGCTAAAGCGCCGGAGCCCATCCGCCATGGCGCGCGAGCCAGCGGCATTCCCGCCACCGCCCCGGCCTTGCAACGTCCCCCAACGTCAGGCGATCTGACGCCGATCGGGGAAGGCTGTCAAATGACCGTTCCGTCTCGGCTCAGCCCCACCAGCGCTCGGCGACGGGGAAGCGGCCCGCCGCTTGCTCGATGACCTCGCCAAGGGCAAACAGCGTCTCCTCGTCGAAGGGGCGGCCGATCAGCTGCAGGCCGAGCGGCAGGCCCTGCCCGTCCAGCCCCGCCGGCACGGCGATGCCGGGCAGGCCGGCCATGTTCACCGTCACCGTGAAGACGTCGTTGAGATACATCTCGACCGGGTCGGCCGAGCCCTTCTCGCCGATGCCGAACGCGGCGGAGGGCGTCGCGGGCGTCAGCACCGCGTCGATGCCGGCCGCATAGGCCTCGTCGAAGTCGCGCTTGATCAGGGTGCGGACCTTCTGGGCGCGGACGTAATAGGCGTCGTAATAGCCGGCCGAGAGGACATAGGTACCGATCATGATGCGGCGCTTGACCTCGGTGCCGAAGCCGGCGGCGCGGGTCTTCTCGTACATCTCGACGATGTCCTTGCCCTGCTCGCGCAGGCCGTAGCGGACGCCGTCATAGCGTGCGAGGTTGGAGGAGGCCTCGGCCGGGGCGACGATGTAATAGGCCGGCAGCGCGTATTTGGTATGGGGCAGCGAGATCTCGACGATCTCGGCGCCGGCCGCCTTCAGCCAGTCGATGCCCTTCTGCCAGAGCGCGTCGATCTCGGCGTTGAGCCCGTCCAGCCGATATTCCTTCGGGATGCCGATCTTCATGCCCTTCACCGAGCGGCCGACCGCCTTCTCGTAATCCGGCACGGCGGCATCGACGCTGGTGGTGTCCTTCGGATCGTGGCCGGCCATGGAGCGCAGCATCACGGCGCAGTCGCGCACGCTCTTGCCGATCGGCCCCGCCTGGTCGAGCGAGGAGGCGAAGGCGACGATGCCCCAGCGCGAGCAGCGGCCATAGGTCGGCTTGATGCCGACCGTGCCGGTGAAGGCCGCGGGCTGGCGGATCGAGCCGCCGGTGTCGGTCGCGGTCGCGGCGAGACAGAGATTGGCGGCCACGGCCGCGGCCGAGCCGCCCGAGGAGCCTCCCGGCACGAGATGCGTGCCCTCGACCGCGCCACCCTGTCCGGCCGACACGTTCGAACCCTTCCGGCGCCAGGGGTTCACCACATTGCCGAAGGCCGAGGTCTCGTTCGACGAGCCCATCGCGAACTCGTCGTTGTTGAGCTTGCCGAGCATGACGGCGCCGTCGCGCCAGAGCTGGCCCGAAACGGTCGATTCATAGGGCGGCACGAAATTGCCGAGGATCTTCGAGCAGGCGGTGGTGCGCACGCCTTCCGTCGCGAAGAGGTCCTTGATGCCGAGTGGCAGGCCTTCGAGCGGCCCGGCCTCGCCCTTCGCCAGCTTCGCGTCGGAGGCGGCGGCCTGCTTCAGCGCATGCTCGGGCGTCTCCAGCACATAGGCATTGAGCGCCCGCGCCTTCTCGACCGCGGCGATATGGGCCTGCGTCAGCTCGGTGGCGGAGAAGCTCTTGGCCTTCAGCCCGTCGCGGGCTTCGGTCAGGGTCAGGCGGGTGAGATCGGTCACGGGCAGTATCCGGATTCAGTGAAGGCAGTGGAACCGTCATGGCGAGGAGCGCAGAGACGAAGCCATCCAGGAGCGGCAGCGCTCGACGTCCTCTGGATTGCTCCGCTGACGCTCGCAATGACGGGCGTCACTCGATGACCTTGGGCACCATGAAGTAGTCGTCATCGGCGGCCGGGGCGTTGGCGACGATCTTGGCCGCGATCTCGCCGTCGGTCACCACGTCCTCGCGCTGCTTCATCGCCATCGGCGTCACCGAGGTCAGCGGCTCAACGCCCTCGACATCGACCTCGTTGAGCTGCTCGACGAAGCCGAGGATGGCGTTGAGCTCGCCTTGCAGCTTGGGCAGATCGGCCTCCGGAACGGCGATGCGCGCCAGATGCGCGACGCGTTTGACGGTGGCGAGATCGACCGACATGGCGGACTCCAGCATGGTGGGCGCAAGGCGCCGGATCAGGGTTCGCCGCGCTATAGCAGATGGCGGCGCGTAAGTAAGGGGCAAGTCCCGCGCCGTCATGGTCGGGCTTGCCCCGACCATCTCATGTTCCAGAGATTCTCGGGTCTGCGCTCCGCTTCGCCCGAGAATGACGCTGGCGTCAGATCGTGAACGCCTCGCCCTTCGTCGGCACCAGCGCCTGGATGCCGCTGCCCGCCAGCCCCGCGACGAAGGCGTCGGCATTGGCGTCGATCAGCGGGAAGGTGCCGTAATGGCAGGGAATCGCGACCTGCGGCTTGACGAAGCGCGTCATCGCCAGCGCCGCGACCTTGCCGCCCATGGTGAAGCGGTCGCCGACCGGGCAGATGCAGGCCTCGACACCGTGGATCTCGGCGATCAGCGCCATGTCGGAGAAGATGTCGGTGTCGCCCATGTGCCAGAGCGTCTTTTCACCCTTGGCCTTGAGGATCGCGCCATTGGCGTTGCCGAGCGGTACGGAGACGCCGGCCTCACCCATGCCGGCCGAGTGATCGGCGCGGACCCAGGTGACGCCGAAGGCACCGAGATCGATCGTACCGCCGGTGTTGACCGGCTGGAAGCTCTTGAGGCCTTTCGACGCCAAATGCATGGCGAGGTCGTAATTGGTGATGACGGTCGCGCCCGTGCTCTCGGCGATCGCGAGCGTGTCGCCGACATGATCGCCATGGCCGTGGGTCACGACGATGTGGGTCACGCCCTGCGAGATCGCCGCGACATCGCCCTCGAAGATCGGGTTTCCGGTGAAGAACGGGTCGATCAGGATGACGGCACCATCGATCTCGGCGCGGAAGGCGGAATGGCCGTACCAGGTCAGTTTCATGCGAAGGCTCCTGCGTGGCGATCAGGCGAGATGGGCCGTGGGATATAGATCATCGCCGTCGTGATTGGGATGACATCACGGTGCCAGAATGGTGGCGCAATCGACAAGCGATCGTCAGCCGTGCACCCTCCCCGCCCTGAATGATGCTGGACAGCAACCCATGACCGATGCCGCCACCCTCGCCCGCCGGATCGCCCAGGGATGCGGCGACGAGCCTGCCGACCTCGTGATCCGAGGCGCGAGGCTGCTCGATCTGGTGACGGGCGCGCTGGTGGAATCCGACATCGCGCTCTGTGGCGATACGATCGTCGGCACCCATGGTCGCTATGAGGGCAAGGTCGAGCATGACGCCACCGGGCTGATCGCGGTGCCGGGCTTCATCGACACGCATCTGCATGTCGAATCCTCGCTGGTGACGCCGCTCGAATTCGAGCGCTGCGTGCTGCCCCATGGCGTCACCACCGCGATCTGCGACCCCCACGAGATCGCCAATGTGCTCGGCACCGAGGGCATCGCCTATTTCCTGCGCTGTGCCGAGGCGATGCGGATGGATCTGCGCGTCAATTTGTCGAGCTGCGTGCCGGCGACGCATCTGGAGACCGCCGGTGCGCGGCTGGAGGCGGGCGACCTGACGCCGATGATGGACCATCCCAAGGTGATCGGGCTGGCGGAATTCATGAATTTCCCGGGCGTGATCCATCGCGATCCCGGGTGCCTGGCGAAGCTCGAAGCCTTCTCGCACCGGCATATCGACGGCCACGCGCCGCTGGTGCGCGGCCTGGACCTCAACGCCTATCTCGCCGCGGGCATCCGCACCGACCACGAGACGACGACCGCCGACGA
Organism: Methylobacterium sp. CCH7-A2; assembly: GCF_001557075.1. Lineage (NCBI taxonomy): Bacteria > Pseudomonadati > Pseudomonadota > Alphaproteobacteria > Hyphomicrobiales > Methylobacteriaceae > Methylobacterium > Methylobacterium sp. CCH7-A2. Next base: position 49,587 of record NZ_LSKN01000126.1, on the reverse strand, counting down.
GGCACGCGAGAAGCTCGCCAAGGGCATGGCGATCCTGATCCGCGAGGGCTCGGTCTCGAAGGATCTGCTGCAGCTGATCCCGCTGATTTCGCGCGACGCCTCGCCCTTCCTCGCCTTCTGCACCGACGACCGCAACCCGCTCGACATCGCCGAGGAAGGCCATCTCGATTTCATGATCCGCACCGCCATCGCCCGCGGCGCGGATGTGCTGGCGACCTATCGCATCGCCTCGCTCTCGGCGGCGCGGCTCTACGGCCTGTTCGATCGCGGCTTCATCGGCCCGGGCAAGCGCGCCGACATCGTTCTGGTCGAGGATCTCGCCGCCTGCTCGGTCAAGCGCGTCTTCGCCGGCGGGCGGCTGGTCGGGGACGCCCTCTTCACTGAGCGCGCACCGGTGGCGCCGGTCGGGCTCGGCAGCGTGAAGAGCCGGGCGCTCACCGAGGCTGATTTCCGCGTCGCGGCGCGCGAAGGCGAGACGCCCGTGATCGGCGTGGTGCCCGGTCGCATCATCACCGAGCGGCTGTCGCTGCGGCTGCCCGCCCGCGATGGCGAGGCCCTGCCCGATCTCGATCAGGACGCGGTCAAGGTCACGGTGATCGAGCGCCACGGCAAGAGCGTCGGCATCGCGACGGGCTTCGTCCATGGCTTCGGGATGAAGCACGGGGCGATCGCCTCCTCCGTCGGGCATGACAGCCACAATCTCTGCGTCGTCGGCGTCAACGCCGCCTCGATGGCCGCCGCCGCCAACCGGCTGATCGAAATCGGCGGTGGTTTCGCGGTCGCCGATGGCGGGGTTGTGACGGCGGAACTGGCGCTGCCGGTGGCGGGGCTGATGAGCGACCAGCCCTTCGAGACTGTGCGGCACGGGCTCGAGGATCTGCGCGCGGCGGCCAAGGCGCTCGGCGTCGTGTTGGCCGAGCCCTTCCTGCAGGTCGCCTTCCTGACGCTCCCGGTGATCCCGCATCTGAAGATCACCGACAAGGGGCTGGTCGATATCGATGCGTTCGACTTTGTCTGACTGTCGCGACAGCAGCTCGGATGCTAAAATCGCGAGAGGCGACAGAGGAGATCCACGATGGATGATCCGAACACGACGCTGACGGTCACGCTCGGCGATCTCGCCGAAAAGGTCGAGGAGCGGGTCCGCTCGGGTGAATACGACTCGCCGAGCGACGTGGTGCGCGCCGGGCTCGAAGCCCTCGCCCGTGAGGAACGGGCGTTCGAGGCCGAGTTGAAGCGAAAGGTCGAGGAGGCGCTGGCCGATTCGCGGCCTTGGCTTTCGGCCGACGAGATGTCGAACCGGATGCGCGCTTACCATCAGGAGCGACTGACCAGAGCCCGTGACACCGTTTGAGCTGAAGCTCAGTCCACGAGCCGAAGACGATCTGCGCTCGATCTATGACTGGATTGCGGAGCGATCGAGCCCGCAGACCGCCGACCGCTACATCCAGCGCATCGAGACGACCTATCGCGCCCTGGTCGAATTCCCGATGCGCGGAACCCAGCATGACGATCTGCTGCCAGGCTTGAGGATCATCGGCATGGAAAGGCGGGTCACCATTGCCTTCCGCGTCGTCGGAAACAGGGTCGAAATCCTGCGCATTCTCTATGGGGGGCGCGACGTCCAGGCCGCCTTGGATACCTGATCGTCAGGAGGAGAGCAGTTCCTCCGGCATCTCGATCCCTTCCGCCCGCGCCTTGGCACGCAGCGTCAGGCGGCGCACTCCCGGCAGGCGCGTGCCCTCCTGTGCCTCGATGGCGTGAACCAGCGCGCGCATGCGCTCGTCGAACCAGTGGCCGCCCATGGCGTGCGGGTCGATGGCGAGGATGAGCTGGCCCGTATCGGGCGGGCCGCCTGCCGCGTCGAGGAAGGAGGAGGCCTGGAAGCCGAAATGCGCACCGACGAGCGCCGCAGCCAGGATTTCGACCATCATCGCCAGCGTCGCGCCCTTGGCGTCGCCGAGCGGCACCATGGTGCCAGCGAGCGCGGCTTCCGCATCGGTCGTCGGCTTGCCGTGGACGTCCAGCGCCCAGCCCTCGGGGATGGCCAGGCCCTTCTGCTTGGCGGCGACGATCGGGCCGCGGGCGACCTTGGACAGCGCCATGTCGATGACGACCGGCTCCCGCCCGGCGAGCGGGGCGGCGAAGGCGATCGGGTTGGTGCCGAAGACCGGCTTGGAGCCGCCCCAGGGCGCGATCGCGCCCGGCGTGTTGGCGAAGAGCATGGCGACGAGGCCCTGCTCGGCCAGCCGCTCGACATGCAGGCCGGCGGCGCCGCAATGGTTCGAGCGGCGGATCGGCGCGGCCACGATGCCCTGCTCGCGGGCGAGATCGGGGATTTCGGCGATGGCGAGGTCGATCGCCGGATAGGCGAAGCCGTGGCCGGCATCGATCGCCAGCACGCCGGGCTTCGGCCGGCTCGCCTTGGGCACGACCTGCCCGTCGACCTTGCCGGATTTCAGCATGGCGAGATAGGTCGGGACGCGCGACAGGCCGTGGCCTTTCAGCCCGTCGGCCTCGGCCATCACCAGCGCCCAGGCGACGGAGGCCGCATTGGCCGGCGACGCGCCCGCCGTGGCGAAGATCTCGGTGAGGCGCGTTTCGGCGTTCTCCAGAGACAGCCGTGTCATGCCCGGCCCTCCAGCGCCGCCATGACCCGCTCGGCCACCAGCCCGGAGACACGGCCATTGGATTCGACCGTGTTGCCGGCGATATGCGGCGTCAGGATCAGGTTGGGGACATCGGCGAAGAGCTTGCCGGCGCCGCGCAGGGGCTCCTCGGCGAAGACGTCGATCGCCGCGCCGCCGAGCTTGCCGGCCTTGAGCGCTCCCACGAGAGCCGCCTCGTCCATGATGCCGCCGCGCGCCGCGTTGATCAGGATCGCATCCGGCTTCATCCGGGCGAACGCGTCCTTGCCGATCAGTCCCTTGGTCTCGGGCGTCAGCGGCAGATGGATGCTGATCACGTCGGAGGTCGAGAGCACGGCGTCGAGCTCGAGCCGCTCGGCCGAAGCCCAGGCGGGATGGTCGGCCGGGACGTAAGGGTCGTAGGCCGCGACCGTCATGCCGAGCAGGCGGCCATGGGCCGCGGTGTCGCGGGCGATGGCGCCGAAGCCGACGAGGCCGAGCCGCTTGCCGGCGATCTCGCGGCCGATCAGCTTCGTCTTCGGGAACTCGCCCGCCACCATCGCGGCATTGGCGAAGTAGGCGCCGCGCAGCAGCATCATGGCGCTGCCGATGACGTATTCGACGACGGAGAGGCTGTTGGCCCCCGTCGCCGGGAAGACCTTGATGCCGCGCGCGTCGCAGGTTTCCATGTCGATGTTGTCGAGACCGACGCCGAGCCGGCCGACGACCTTCAGCTTCTTTGCCGCCGCCAGGACATCGCCCCTCACCTGCGTCTGGTTGCGGACGATCAGGGCGGGGACATCGGCGACGAGCTTCGCCAGTTCGTCGGGCTTGCCGAAGAGATCGGGGTCGTGATGGACGCTGTAGCGGGCGCTGAGCATGGCGACCGCCGCCTCGTCCATGAATTCCGTGATGACGATGTCGGTCATGGCAGGCGCCTTTGCAGCTATGACGGTCAGCCCAGTGCGAGCAGGCTGCCGGTGACGATGACGAGGATGACGAGGCTGGTGCCGGTGACGAGGGCGAGATGGCGCCAGCCGAGCCGCGCCATGGCGCCGAGCGAGGTGCCCAAGCCCAGCGCCGCGATGGCGATGAGCAGGCCCCAGGTCGAGATGGAGAGCAGCATGGTGCGGATCGGCTGATAGAGGTCGGCCAGCGCCGGCTGCGTGGCGAGCAGGCTGTTCACCAGGCACAGCACCAGGAACATGATGGCGAAGACGGGAACCGGGACCTTGGCCCTTGCGGCGACGTCTCCCGCGCGCTTGGCATCGTCATGGACCAGCCACCAACCGACGATCAGCACGGCCGGTAGGAGCAGGAAGACGCGGAACAGCTTGACGATGATCGCCGCATTGGCGGCCTCGACCGAGACCGCCTGCCCCGCGCCGACGACCTGCGCCACGTCATGGATGGTGGCGCCCAGCATGATGCCGGTCTGGGAAGGCGAGAAACCGAGCCAGACACAGATCAGCGGATAGGCCAGCATCGCCACCGTCGAGAGCGCATTCATCGCGATGACGGTGAAGGCGACGTCGGCGGCCTTGCTCCTGTAGTCGGGCACGACGGTCGCGGTGGCGAGCGCGGCGGAGGCGCCGCAGACGGCGGTGGCGACGCCGCCGAGAGCGCCCATGCCCGTCTCGCGGCCGAGCCAGCGCGCCAGCAGGAAGCCGGACAGGATGGTAGCCGCCATGGCGACGATGACGAGCAGCGCCGTCGTAAGGCCGAGCGCGACGATGTCCCCCAGTGCGACGCGCAGGCCGAGCAGCGCGATCGCCCAGCGCAGCATCTTCTTGACGCAGAACGTCATGCCGGCCTGGAAGCGCGGCGCATTGGCGAGGGGGTGCAGCACCATGCCGATGATCAGCGCGATCACCACGGCGGGGATGCCGAAGCGGCCGCCGGCGGCGGACTTCACCAGCGGCTCGGCGAGATAGGCCGCGAGCGCCACCACCGCGGAGAGCACGATGCCGTCGAGGAGCGGCCGCCAGGTGGCGAGCCGGGTCGTCGTCGCGATGGACAAGGCTGGGGGCTCCCGAATGACAGGCCGGAGCGGAACGGGGCGCCGCATCCGGCGGCGCCCCGGCTGTTAGCAGCGGCTCAGGCCGAGCGGTAGAGCTTGGTCATCGAGAATTCGCGGTGCCCCAATGCTTCCGCCGCAGTCAGGCGGCCATTGGCCGTGCGCACGATGTTCTCGATCAGGGCATCGCCCGCCTGCGGGATCGTCATGTCGCGGCGCAGGATGCCGGACACGTCGACGTCGATATGCTCCGGCATGGTGCGCATCGTCTTCGGGTTGCCGGTGATCTTGATGACCGGGACGATCGGATTGCCGATGACGTTGCCCTGCCCGGTCGGGAAGGTGTGCACGACATAGCCGCCCGCCGCCATCAGGGTCACGCATTCGGCCGCGGCCGAAGAGGTGTCCATGTAATAGAGGCCCGGCCCCTTGGTCGGCGCCTCGGCCGGCTGCAGGATGTCGATAAACTTGCACTCGCGGCCGATCTTCTCGAGATTGCCGAGCGCCTTCTCCTCGATCGTGGTCAGGCCGCCGGCGATGTTGCCCTTGGTCGGCTGCGAATCCGAGAGATCGTCGGTCTTGTGGGCCTCGATGACGTCGTCCTGATAGGCCTTCCACATCTTGTACCAGCGCTCGCCGACCTCCGGCGTCGCCGCACGGGCCTTGCAGAGATGTTCGGCGCCGGTGATCTCGGAGGTCTCGCCGAAGACGCCGTAGACACCGCGCGGGATCCACTTGTCGTACATGTTGCCGACGGTCGGGCAGGAGGAGAGGCCGGTGGTCGTGTCGGACTCACCGCACTTGGTCGAGACCCAGAGTTCCTCGATGCCGCATTTCACGCGCTGAAGCTCGGTCGCCCACTGGACGAATTCCTTGGCGACATAAGAGGCGCGAGCGATGGTCGAGATGTCGCCATGGCCCTCGATGCCGAAGCCGACGACGGGCTTGCCGGTCTTGGCGATGCCGTCGACGACGCGCTTGGTCCAGCCGTCCTCGATGCCGATGACGACGACCGCCGCGACGTTCGGGTTGGAGCCCGTGCCGATCAGCGTGCGGAAATGCAGTTCGAGATCCTCGCCGAACTGCAGGCGGCCATAGGCGTGCGGGATCGCCAGCGTGCCCTTGACGTTGTTGGCGACGGCCTCGCAGGCGGCGTTGGAGAGATCGTCGAGCGGCAGCAGCAGGACGTGGTTGCGCACGCCGACGCGGCCGTTCTCGCGGCGCCAGCCGAAGAAGGAGTCGAGGCTGCGGCCGGTGGGGCGGCGGACGACGGGGGTCTTGAACTCGGGAGCCTCGATCTTGCGGCCCTTGACCCGGGCGAGCTTGCCTTTGACGAGATCGAAATTGGCGACGATCGACATGGGGTGTTTCCTCTTTTGCTTGGCGGGCTCGACCCTGCGGGAGCCCCTGGCGGCGCGATCAGAACAGCGAAGCGCTCACCAGCGCTTGGTCTTGGCGTTGTGGACGTGCAGATGCTCGCCCTGCTTCACATCGGCACGGGCCTCGCCGATGTCCTGGCCGTATTTCCAGATCGTCTCGCCCTTCTTGATGTCCTTGAGGGCGACCTTGTGGCCGATCGGGATGTCCATCTTCGCGGTCAGGCGGAAATCGGAATTGTCGTGTGTGACCACGCACAGCATGTCGGTGCCGGCCTTCAGACCTTCGACGACGACGACGCCGACAGTGTCCTTCTTCTCGTGGACCAGGAGGTGGGGCTTGCTCATCGGGGTTTCCTCGCTGCGCTCTCTCCGGCCCGCTCCAATTCAGGACTCGACCGGCCGTGCGACAAGTCTTATATAAGACATATGACCGAGTACAAGCGCGAAATCGCGCTTCCCTCCGAACCGGCCGGCGGTGCCGAAATCCTGGGCTTCCGGCCGCTTTACCGGCAGGTGAAGGACCATTTCGTGCGCCGACTCGTCGACGGAGTCTGGGCTCCCGGAACGGCCCTGCCGAGCGAGGGGCAACTCGCGGCCGAGCTCGGCGTCAGCCAGGGAACGGTCCGCAAGGCGCTCGACGAACTCGCGGCGGAGAACCTGCTGGTGCGCCGGCAGGGGCGCGGCACCTTCGTCGCCGAGCATGACGAGCAGCGCATCCTTTTTCAGTTCTTCAAGCTGGTGCCGGATGATGGCGCGGCCCGCTTTCCTGACAGCACGGTGCTGGCGACGGAAAGTGCCGAGGCCGATCCGGCCGAGCGTCAGGCGCTCGCGCTCGAAGTCGGCGAGACGGTGCTGCGGATTCGGCGCTTCCGCTCGCTCGGCGACAAGCCGGTGATCCTGGAGACGATCAGCCTGCCGGAGCGGCGCTTTCCCGGCCTCGCCAACGGGCCGATCCCGAACAATCTCTACAGCCTGTTCGCGACCCGCTACGGCGTGACGGTCGCCCATGCCCGTGAGAAGCTGAAGGCCGTGGCGCTGTCGCCCGAGGAGGCCCGCCGCCTCGGAACGGCCGCCGGCACGCCTGCCCTGCTGATCGACCGCCTCGCGCTGTCGCTCGAGGGCGCCCCCGTCGAACGACGTCTTAGCCTGTGTCTGACCGAGGAGGCTCACTACCAGTCCGATCTGCGCTGACGCGTTCGAGGTCCCTGAACTTTCCCACAAAGCCGACGAAGAGCGGCCGTTCACCACGACCCATGGAGGATACGCATGAGCATGACCAAGAGAGCGGCCTTGGCCGCGTTGCTGTCGGTAGGCCTGGCCGGCCCGGCGCTGGCGCAGAGTTTCCCGACCAAGCCGATCACCGTGATCGTCTCCTTCGCGGCCGGCGGCCCGAGCGACGTGATCGCGCGGTTGCTCGGCGAGCAGATGAGCAAGTCGCTGGGCCAGCCCGTGGTGGTCGAGAACGTCGCCGGGGCCGGCGGCACGGCGGGCGCCAAACGGGCGGCCGCGGCCGAGCCGGACGGCCATACCATCCTGATCCACCATCTCGCTCTGGCCGCGGCGCCGGCGCTCTACAACAATCTCGGCTACGACACGAAGACGGCCTTCGCGCCGATCGGTCTCGTCAACACAGGCCCGATGGTGATCGCCGGCAAGCTCGCCCTGCCGCCGACGGATGCGAAGTCCTTCTTCCCCTACATCAAGGCGAACGCTGAGAAGCTGACGGTGGCGCATGCCGGCGTCGGCTCGAATTCCCATCTTTGCGCCGTGCTGATGTCCCAGCAGCTCGGCGCCAAGTTCAACCAGGTGGCCTATCGCGGCACCGGCCCCGCGATGAACGACCTCGTCGGCGGGCAGATCGATGTCCTGTGCGACCAGTCGACCTCGGCGATCCCGCAGATCACCGGCAAGAGCATCCGCGCCTATGCGGTCACCTCGGCGCAGCGGCTCGACGTTCTGCCAGACGTGCCCACCATGGCGGAAGCCGGCGCCAAGCTCGACATGACGATCTGGCACGGGCTGTATGCGCCGAAGGGAACGCCCGCTCCCGTGCTCGACAAGCTCAACGCGGCGCTCCGCACGGCGCTGAAGGAGCCTTCGGTCATCGAGAAACTGAAGGCTTTCGGGACGAGCACCTTCCCCGAGAGCGGAATGACCCGCGAGGCCCATGCCAAGCTGTTTGCGGCCGAGATCGACAAGTGGGCGACCTCGCTGGCTGCGGCCGGCGTGAAGCCGCAGGGCTGAGCAGGCCCGGCCATGCCCGCCCCGCCTGCCTGCGCCGCTCGCCACCTGCGGCGGCGCATGCTAGGGGCCGGCTATGTCCAGCAATGTCGTCACGCTCGAAGCCTTCACAGCCCTGCCCGATCATGCACGGCTACTCGGGCTCGACCTCGGCACCAAGACGATCGGGCTCGCGCTCTCCGACGTGGAGCGCCAGATCGCGACGCCGCTCGAGACGATCAAGCGGGTCAAATTCACGCAGGACGCGGCGGCCTTGCTGCAGATCGCGGCGAAACATGGCGTCGTCGGGCTTGTCGTCGGCCTGCCGCTGAACATGGACGGCACGGAGGGGCCGCGCGTGCAGTCGACGCGGGCCTTCGTGCGCCACCTCGTACCGCTGACGCCGCTGCCGATCCTGTTCTGGGACGAGCGCATGTCGACGCTGGCCGTGACGCGCACCCTGCTCGATGCCGACGCCTCGCGCGCCAAGCGGGCCGCCGTCGTCGACAAGATGGCGGCAGCCTACATTCTCCAGGGCGCGCTCGACCGTCTGGCGCGGATCGAGAGCGCAGCCGCAGAGGACGCCGATCCCGACCAGCCCTGACGGGCCGCTTCGCCGCGCATGAAAAGCCCGCGCGTTGGCACGCGCGGGCTCTCCGACCGATTGTCGACGACGGTCAGCGATGGTCGCGGAAGTCGTAGGGCCGGTAGTAGGGGCGGTAGACCGGCGCCGGGGCGTAGACGGGAGCGGGCGCATAGACCGGCGCCGGGGCGTAGTATCCGTCGTAGTAAGGATCGGCATAGGCCCGGCGCTGCGAAGCGACGACCGCCGCGCCGAGGATGCCGAGACCCACGCCGGCGGCGATCGCTGCGCCACGGTTGCCGCGATGCCAGCCGCCCCGATATCCGCGGTAGCGATACTGGCTGTACTCGGCCTGTGCCTTGTCGAGGCGAGCCGGATCAACACTCACAGGCGCTCCCGCGGGGGCACCGGCGGCCATGGCCGGCGCGGTGAAGCCGGCGGAAACGACGCTCAGCGAGGCGAGCGCGACGATGGCGGTCTTCCTCAGCGACATCATGGTGGATCTCCTGTCTGCGGGGACGGCCCCGATTGCGAGGCAGTCTCGTCCCCAGCGGTTGAATGCGGCGTGAACCGATCGCGGCCGGATTGCGGCAGACGCAACGCCACCCGAAGGCAGCGTCCTTGCTCGACGCCGGCGGCCATGAAATGGAAGGCGGAGTTTCCGCTGCGGATGCCATGGCCGTCCGCGACATCAACGGCCCAAGGCCGGGCCGGTTCCCGTCCGGCAATCGCTACCGCCGGGTTCCGCCGGGCGGCCCCGCCTCTCCTCTCCTTGCCGAAGCCATGCTGACCAGCCTGATTGCCGTCTTCCTCGTTATCGCAACGGGCTGGTTCCTGAAGGTCCGCGGCATCGTGGGGCCGAGCCACTGGCTCGGCGTCGAGCGGCTGACCTATCAGGTGCTGTTTCCGGCCGTGGTGATCCATACGCTGGCCGTCGCCGATCTCAGCCGCCTGCCGGTGCTGGCGATGGGGCTGAGCCTGGTCCTCGCCATCCTGATCGTGGCCGCCCTGCTATTGCTTTCGCGCCCCATGCTGGCGCGGGCGGGGATCGACGGACCCGCCTTCACCTCGATCTTTCAGGGCTCGGTCCGCTGGAACACCTTCGTCGCGCTCGCGCTCGCCGCGGGCCTCCAGGGTCGCGACGGCACGACACTTATGGCGATCGCGGTCGCGGCGATGATCCCGCTCCTCAACGTCATGTGCGTGCTGGTGCTCTCGCGCTTCGCCCATGGCAGGCCGATGGGGCCTCTCGCGACGGTTCGCTCGATCGCCTTCAACCCGTTCATCTGGTCCTCGGCCGTCGGTCTCGTGCTGAACCAGTGCCAATGGATGCTGCCCGCCGCGATCGTCAGCTATCTCGACGTGATGGGGCGGGCGGCGCTGGGCGTCGGCCTGCTCGCCGTCGGCGCGGGCCTCGACCTACGCAGTCTCGCACGGCCGCGTACGGCGCATCTGGTGGCGGTCACCACCAAGCTGGTGGTGATGCCGCTGCTGGCATGGACGATAGCGCGCCATCTCGGACTGAACGGCCCGGCCCTGACGATGACGGTGGTCGCGGCCTCCGTGCCGACGGCGACGGCAGCCTATTTCCTCGCCCGCGATCTCGGTGGCGATGCCCCGCTGATGGCCGAGATCACCACCCTCCAGACGCTGCTCGCGCTGGGAACGCTGCCGCTCGCGGTTCTTTTCCTCGGCTGACGCCACCATATGCTTGAGATTGCCCCGAACTACTCGCTATGATTGCACCCTGTCGTGCCGGTGGGGGCGCGGCGCCTTCGCCGGGCTCAGCCCGGCTCGAGCGGAGATGCGTTGGGGATGAGGGGCAAGGGACAATCCGGGAGCACTCCGGCGTCGGCATCGGCAGGAAACCGGGACGAGGAGGAGCGCGGCGCAGGGACGACAAATCTGCCAGTTCAGGTGCTGAGAAGCCCGCCTCCGCGGGCCGCCCAGTCGGAAGTGGCCGGGTATATCGAGGTTCTGGTCGCTGAAATGCGGCTGATGGCGCAGACGGCCCATCTCGAAAGCCTCGCCTATTTCCTCGAAATGGCGCGTCTCGAGGCCGCGATCCAGGCCCGCCATCTCGCCCGCTGCGGCGGCGAGCGCGGTGGCTGAGCCGCGGCCGGACCGCCGGGCCCGTTTCGCCTTCTGGTTGCAGCCGCCGTGCCGGCGGTCAGTCCGGTGTTCGCGACAGCGCACCGCCCGGATGGCGCAGCACGACGCCATCGAGCTCGAGGTCCAGCACGGTCCGGCTGACCTCGCGGACGGAGCAGCCGCTGGCCCGCACCAGATCGTCCAACGAGACCGGTGCTGGACCCAGCAGAGCCAGGACGCGGCGGCGGAGGCCTTCGGAATCGCCCGGTACGGCTCCGGCGTCCTGCGTCACGGGCGCCGGCTCCGGCCAGAGCGCCAGTGGTGCCGGCTCGATGCCGGGTAGATCGAGTTCGTCCCAGAGTGGCTGAGACGGCGTCTCGCCGGCGCCGTCCCGCATCGTAGCCACGGGCCGAAGCAGCGCGTCCTCGCGACCGACCAGCGGCGCCAGCGCCTCGATCACATGGGCCGCCTCGGCACAGAGCGTCGCGCCCTCGCGGATCAGGTGATTGCCGCCTTCGGCACGGGGATCGAGCGGCGAGCCGGGTACGGCGAAGACGATGCGGCCCTGCTCGTTGGCGAAACGGGCGGTGATCAGCGAGCCCGATTTCCGCGCCGCCTCGACCACGACCGTGCCGAGCGACAGCCCCGAGACCAGACGGTTGCGGCGGGGAAAGTCGCGGCCGCGCGGGGCCAGCCCGAGCGGCATCTCGCTGACCGCGGCTCCGTCCTCGACGAGCCGCTGCAGCAGCGGGATATTCTGAGGCGGGTAGACCTCGTCCAGCCCGCCGGCGAGGACAGCGATCGTGCCCGTGGCGAGGCTGGCTTCATGGGCGGCGGTGTCTATGCCGCGTGCCAGACCCGAGACCACGACGAAACCCGCCTCCCCGAGATCGCGCGCGAGCCGCGCCGTGAATTTGAGCCCGGCGGCCGAGGCATTGCGCGAGCCGACGATCGCGACGCACGGGCGCAGCAGCACCTCGCTCCGGCCGAGCACGGCGATCAGCGGCGGAGCGGTATCGATCGCCTGGAGTGCGTTCGGATAGGCGGCCTCGCCCAACGCAACGAGGCGGGCGCCGCGGCGGCGCACCCCCTCCATCTCTCGCTCGGCTTCGGCCAGCGGGCAGATCCGGACGGTGCGGCCGGCCTGGCGTGCGAGGTCGGGCAAAGCCTCGATCGCTGCCGCGGCACCGCCGAAGCGGTTCATCAGCGAGCGGAAGGTGCGTGGCCCGACGCTTTCGCTGCGGATCAGCCGCAGCCAGTCGAGACGCTGGCGATCGCTGAGGACGATGCCAGCCATGGGCGCCTCAGCCCTTCTGCCCGATCTTGCCCTCGCGGCCGGCGAGGAGGCGGGCGATGTTGCTTCGGTGCATGAACCAGAGCAGCAGGGTCAGCACCGCCATCAGCAGCGCCGCACGGGCATCCCGCACCCAGAACAGCAGCAGAAGCGGGGTGAGCAGGCTCGCCACCAGCGCCGATAGCGACGAATAGCGGGTGAGATAGGCGATGCTCAGCCAGATCGCGGCGAAGATCAGCGCGATCGAGCCTTTCAGCGCTATCAGGATGCCGAGGAAGGTGGCGACGCCCTTGCCGCCCTTGAAGCGCAGCCAGACCGGAAAGAGATGGCCGAGGAAGGCACCGAAACCGGCCACCAGCCCGGCCTCGCGCGAGCCGAACAGCGCGGCGGCGAGCAGCACCGCGGCCGTACCCTTCAGCATGTCGCCGAGCAGGGTCAGCGCGGCCAGCTTTTTGTTGCCTGTGCGCAGCACATTGGTCGCGCCGATATTGCCAGAACCGATGCTGCGCAGATCCGGCCCGCCTGTCAGCCGGGTCAGAATCATGCCGAAGGGAATCGAGCCGAGCAGATAGCCGACGACGAGCGCTGCGCCCGCCACCGCCCCCGTCAGACCCCAGTTCAAGATCTCCGGCATGTGCCATCCCTGCTTCGTCCCGGCGCCTAGATGTAGAGCAGGAGCCACGCCGAGGGAAACGCCCGTTTGCCGCCTCGACGAGGACGGCTCATTCGCTTCCGGAAAGCCTGGGGAAAACCCGACGAGCGCGCGCCACAATCTCGACAGGGCCTCGCACGGCATGCCAACGAACGCGCGAAGAAACTGGGGCAAAGGCTTTCAAAACATGAGACTTTTTCTGACTGTTGCTGTCGCGCTCAGCGTCAGCGCCTGCGGGACCGTGACACGCGGATCGAACGAGGACGTGACCTTCAATTCCGAGCCGCCGGGCGCGAAGGTGACGACGTCGACCGGCCTTGTCTGCGCGGCGACGCCCTGCACCTTCCCGATCAGCCGCAAGCAGGAATTCATCGCGACCTTCGAGATGCCGGGCCACCATCCCCAGCAGATCGAGGTGAAGACCGAGGTCAGCGGCGGCGGTGCGGCCGGCATGGCCGGCAATGTGGTGGCCGGGGGCCTGATCGGCGTCGCCGTCGACGCCAGCACGGGCGCCTCCTACGACCATACGCCCAACCCCGTCTTCGCGCGGATGGTGCCGATCCGGCCCGAGCGGCAGCCTGTCGCTCCCAGCCGCCAGCGGCGTAGCGGCGCCCCCGGCGTCTGAGCGCATGACCTCCGTCGGCCGGGCGCGACCCGCTCAGCCGGCGGCGTTCTCGTAGACCACGCGGCCGCCGACATAGGTGGCGCGCACGATGCCCTCCAGCCGCGCCTCGTCGAAGGGCGAGTTCTTGGCGCGCGACTTGAGCTTGCGCTTGTCGACGACATAGGGCGCTTCGAGATCGAGCAGCATCAGGTCGGCCGGCGCGCCGGCTGCGAGCCTGCCGCAGCGCAGGCCGAGCAGACCGGCAGGCTTGGTGGACAGTGCCGCCAGCAGGTCCGGCAGAGCGATCTGACCGGCCTGCACGAGGCGCAACGAGGCCGAGAGCAGGGTCTCGATGCCGAGCGCGCCGTCGGCGGCCTCGGCGAAGGGCTGGCGCTTCGTCTCGACGTCCTGCGGATCGTGATCGGAGACGACGACGTCGATGACTCCCTCGGCCAGCGCCTCGACCAGCGCCAGTCGCTCGGGCTCGTCGCGCAACGGCGGCGAGACCTTGCAGAAGGTGCGGTAGTCGCCGACGTCGTTCTCGTTCAGCGTCAGACTGTTGATCGACGCGCCGCAGGTGACGCGAAGCCCGTCAGCCTTGGCCCGGCGGATGAGCTCGACCGAGTCCGCACAGGAAATCATCGCGGCGTGGTAACGCCCTCCGGTGGCCCGGGCGAGGCGCAGGTCGCGCTCGAGCATCACCGTCTCGGCCTCGCGCGGGATGCCCGGCAGGCCCTTGCGACTGGCGAACTCGCCCTCGGCCATGACGCCGGCGCCGCGCAGATCCGGATCCTCGACATGGTTCATGATCAGCGCGTCGAAGTCGCGGGCGTAGATCAGGGCGCGGCGCATGATCTGCGGGTTGCGCAGGGCCTTCGCACCGTCCCCGAAAGCGACCGCGCCGGCCTCGAGCAGCAGGCCGAACTCGGTGATCTCCTTGCCGTGCAGGCCCTTGGTCAGCGCGGCGCAGGGCAGGACGTTGACGATCGCCTTGTCGCGGGCGCGGCGCTTGATGAAATCGATGATCGCCGGATCGTCGATCGGCGGGTCGGTGTCCGGGCGGCAGACGACGGTCGTGACGCCGCCGGCGGCGGCCGCCTGCGACCCCGTCCCCAGCGTCTCGCGGAATTCGGCACCGGGCTCGCCGAGGAAAGCGCGCAGGTCGACCAGGCCGGGCGCGACGACGAGGCCGGCGGCGTCGATGCGGCGGGCGCCTTCAGGGGCGGCCGGCTCGGCGCCCCGGGCGATGTCGGCGATCGCCCCGTCGCGCAGCAGCAGCGAGCCCCGGCCCTGCCGACGCGCAGCCGGATCGACCAGTTCGGCATTGGCGATGACGGTGATCTGCGAGTCAGCCATTGCGGTCTCCCAGACCTCTGAAAAAGACGAGCCAGAACCGGACGATGCCGATGAAGAGGAGCAGCAGCAGACCGCCCCCGACGATGAAGGCCCAGGTCCAGCCCGAGCGGGCATCGTCATGCAGGAGCATCGCCGCCAGCGAGACATAGGCCAAGGCGAGCAGCCAGAGCGCGGCCCTTGCCTTGGCTGCCAATAAGCCGGTCGCGAGCCTCAGCATCGCGTCACAGATTAGGCAGATGCTGCGCCAGCGCGTCGAGCACGGCCATGCGCACCGCGACGCCCATCTCGACCTGCTCGCGGATCAGCGACTGGGCACCGTCGGCGACCTCGGAGGAGATCTCGACGCCGCGGTTCATCGGGCCGGGATGCATGACCAGCGCGTCGGGCTGCGCCCGCTGCAACTTCTCGCGATCGAGACCGAAATAGCGGAAATATTCCTTCGAGGAGGGCACGAAGGCGCCGTGCATGCGCTCGAGCTGGAGGCGCAGCATCATCACGATGTCAGCGCCTTCCAGGCCCTTGTTCATGTCCGTGAAGACCTCGACGCCCATGCGTTCGATGCCGGCGGGCAGCAGCGTTGAGGGCGCGATTAGGCGGACCTTGGCGCCGAGCGCATTGAGCAGGATGATGTTGGAGCGAGCGACGCGCGAATGCAGGATGTCGCCGCAGATCGCGACCGTCAGCCCCATGATCCGCCCCTTGTTGCGGCGGATGGTCAGGGCGTCGAGCAGGGCTTGCGTCGGATGCTCATGGGCGCCGTCGCCGGCATTCACCACCGAGCAGCCGACCTTCCGGGCCAGAAGATGGACCGCGCCGGCCGCATGGTGTCGCACGACGATGATGTCGGGCCGCATCGCGTTCAGCGTCGCGGCGGTGTCGATCAGCGTCTCGCCCTTCTTCACCGAGGAGGAGGCAACCGACATGTTCATGACGTCGGCGCCGAGGCGTTTTCCCGCCAGCTCGAAGGAAGCCTGCGTCCGGGTCGAGGGCTCGAAGAACAGGTTGATCTGGGTGCGGCCGCGCAGCGTCGCCGTCTTCTTCTCGACCTGACGGGAGAGCGCGACATAGGCGTCGGCCCGGTCCAGCAGCGCCTCGATGTCCAAATGGTTCAGCCCCTCGATCCCGAGGAGATGCCGGTGCGGGTAGAGCGGGGCTGACGATGTCATTTGAAGAGGGGTGTTTAGGCGCGAGTCGGCCGGCGTGCAAGCGCGCGATGGCGCTCTCCCGCATGCGGATGGCGGGATGGCGGAGGCGGCCGCATCGGGCTACGCCAAAGGCGATGGGGCGCGTCCACGGGCCCGCCGCCGCGAGGGAGCCCGCCAATGTCCGCCGCTTCTGTGCCCGCCGCCCATGGATCGCGCTGGAGCACGGTCGCACCCGGCGAAGCGGGCTTCGATCCGGCGCGGCTGGCGGAGGCTGTCGCCTTCGCGCAGGCCCATGAGAGCCCCTGGCCGAGAAGCCTCTATTGGCCGGACGGCACCTATGTCGGCAATCGCGAGTGGAACGAGAGCGGGCCCTGGACCGACATCGTCGGTCCCGTGCGCGAGCGCGGCGGTCCGGCCGGGCTGATCCTGAAGGGCGGGCGGATCGTGGCCGAATGGGGCGACACGAACCGCCCCGACATGACCTTCTCGATCGCCAAGAGCTATCTTTCGGTGCTGGCGGGGCTCGCCGTCGCCGACGGGCTGATCGCCGATCTCGACGAGCCGGTGGGTCGGAGCGTGCCCGGTCCCTTCTTCGAGGGCGCCCATAATGGTCGGGTCACCTGGCGGCATCTGCTGCAGCAATCGAGCGAATGGCAGGGCGAGATCTTCGGCAAGTCCGACCAGGTCGACCACAACCGACAGATCGGCCCCGGCGCCGACAACAGCCGCAAGGGCCAGAAGCGGGAGCTTCGCACCCCCGGCAGCTTCTATGAGTATAACGACGTGCGGGTGAACGTGCTGGGTTATGCGCTGCTGCAGCGCTTCCGCCGGCCTTTGCCCGAGGTCCTGCGCGAGCGCATCATGGACCCGATCGGTGCCTCCTCCGACTGGGAATGGCAGGGCTACGAGAACTCCTTCGTGGAGATTGACGGGCGGCAAATCCAGTCCGTGCCCGGCGGCGGCCATTGGGGCGGCGGCCTGTTCATCGGGGCGCGCGACCATGCCCGCTTCGGACTGCTGATGGCCCGGGGCGGCGATTGGGGCGGGCGCTGCCTGATCCCGGCCGACTGGATCAAGCAGATGGTGGCGCCCTCCCCGACGCTGGCCAATTACGGTTTCCTGTGGTGGCTGAACCGCGGCCCGACGGCCCGGCCGGCGATACCGGCGTCCGCCTACTGGGCGCTGGGCGCGGGCACCAACGTCATCCTGGTCGATGTGGAGAACGATCTCGTCGCGGTGCTGCGCTGGATCGACGGCGCGGCCTATGACGGGTTTCTCGCGGCGCTCTACGGCGCGCTGCGCTGAGACGGCGAGGGGCGGCACTGCCGCCCCTGCCCTTGCGGAGCCGGATCGGGCCCGCCATCTGCAGGCCTGCCGGGGGATGTGGCCAAAACGCCGCCGAACGGCTCAAAAGCGCAATCGGCGTTTGACACGGCCCGTTCCCTGAACCAACTTCGCGCGCAATTCCGAACCGCCGGGTCTTTCACCGGTCGCGGGACCGTTCCCAACAGGGTCGGTGCCGCGCTCAGAGAGGCTATGACCGAGACACCGCACCATGAAGCTCCTCGTCGTCGAGTCGCCGGCCAAGGCCAAGACGATCAACAAATATCTCGGCTCCGACTATGAGGTGATCGCCTCCTTCGGGCATATCCGCGATCTGCCGGCGAAGGACGGCTCGGTCGATCCCGAGCACGACTTCGCGATGAAGTGGGAGATCGAGGGGCGTGGCGCCAAGCAGGTCTCCGAGATCGTCAAGGCGCTGAAGGGCGCCGACAAGCTGATCCTCGCGACCGACCCCGACCGCGAGGGCGAGGCGATCTCCTGGCATGTGCTGGAGGCGCTCAATGCGAAGCGGGCGCTGAAGGGCATTCCCGTCGAGCGCGTCACCTTCAACGCCGTCACCAAGGACGCGGTGCAGACGGCTCTCGCCAATCCGCGCCAGGTCGACCAGGCGCTGGTCGACGCTTATCTGGCCCGTCGGGCGCTGGACTATCTCGTCGGCTTCACCCTTTCCCCCGTGCTCTGGCGCAAGCTTCCCGGCGCGCGCTCGGCGGGACGCGTGCAGTCGGTGGCGCTGCGGATCGTCTGCGACCGCGAGCGCGAGATCGAGGCCTTCCGGGCGCGCGAATACTGGTCGCTGGTGGCGACGCTGGCGACGAAGGCCGGCGGCGTCTTCGATGCCCGCCTCGTCGGCGCCGACGGCAAGAAGATCACGCGGCTCGACATCGGCACCGGCGACGAAGCCCGGGCCTTCAAGGAGGCACTGGAGAGCGCAGCCTTCAGCGTGGCGAATGTCGAGGCCAAGCCGGTCAAGCGCCACCCCTACCCGCCCTTCCAGACCTCGACCCTGCAGCAGGAGGCCTCGCGCAAGCTCGGACTCGCCCCGGCGCGGACAATGCAGCTGGCTCAGCGGCTCTATGAGGGCGTCGACATCGGCGGCGAGACGGTCGGTCTCATCACCTATATGCGAACCGACGGCGTCGACATGGACGGCTCGGCCATTGCCGCGGCGCGCCGCGTCATCGGCAAGGAATTCGGCGACGCCTATGTGCCAGGCGTTCCGCGCAAATATACGGTCAAGGCCAAGAACGCGCAGGAAGCCCACGAGGCGATCCGCCCGACCGATCTCGGCCGGCTGCCGGCGATGGTCGCGCGCCATCTCGAGCCCGAGCAGGCGCGTCTCTACGAGCTGATCTGGAAGCGCACCATCGCGAGCCAGATGGAATCGGCCTCGCTGGAGCGCACCACGGTCGACATCGCCGCGACCGTCGCCGGTCGCCATCTCGAGCTGCGCGCCACCGGCCAGGTCGTGCTCTTCGACGGATTCCTGACGCTGTATCAGGAGAGCCGCGACGACGAGGAGGACGAGGATTCCAAGAAGCTCCCGGCGATGAAGGCCGGCGACGGGCTGGAGAAGCGCGCCATCGCCGCCGAGCAGCATTTCACCGAGCCGCCGCCGCGCTATTCGGAAGCGAGCTTGGTCAAGCGCATGGAAGAGCTCGGCATCGGCCGGCCCTCCACCTATGCCGCGACGCTCTCGACCCTGCGCGACCGCGAATATGTCCGCATCGAGAAGAAGCGCCTCGTGCCCGAGGACAAGGGCATGCTGGTGACGGCGTTCCTGGAGAGCTTCTTCAACCGCTATGTTGCCTTCGACTTCACCGCGCTGCTCGAGGAGAAGCTCGACCGGGTCTCGAACGCCGAGATCGACTGGAAGGTGCTGCTGCGCGAATTCTGGGAGGAGTTCACCGCGGCGATCGGCGACACCAAGGAGCTGCGCGTCACCGAGGTGCTGGAGGCGCTGAACGGCGTGCTCGGGCCCCATGTCTTCCCGCCGCGCGAGGATGGCGGCGATCCGCGCGCCTGCCAGGTCTGCGGCACCGGCACGCTCTCGCTGAAGCTCGGCAAGTTCGGCGCCTTCGTCGGCTGCTCCAACTATCCCGAATGCCGCTACACCCGCCCGCTCACCGTCCAGGCCAGCGATGGCGAGGCGACCGCAGAGGGCGGCACTGGCGCGCCGGGCGTACGCATCCTCGGCAAGGACCCGGCGACCGACCAGGACGTCACCATCCGCGACGGGCGCTTCGGCCCCTATATCCAGCTCGGCGAGGGCGAAAAGCCCAAGCGCTCCAGCCTGCCCAAGGGCATGAGCCCCGGCAGCGTCGACCTCGAGAAGGCGCTGGCCCTGCTCTCGCTGCCCAAGGAGGTGGCGCGGCATCCCGAGAGCGGCGAGCCGATCCTCGCCGGCATCGGCCGCTACGGGCCTTACGTCCAGCACGGCAAGACCTACGCCAATATCGACAAGGACGACGACATCCTGCAGATCGGCGCCAACCGCGCCATCGACCTGATCGTCGCCAAGGAGAGCGGTGGCGGCGGCAGCCGCTTCGGGCGCGGCGCCGCGGTGCCGGGCCGGGAACTCGGCGAGCATCCGGCGGGCGGCAAGCTCGTGGTGCGGGCCGGCAAATACGGGCCTTACGTCAACTGGGGCAAGGTCAACGCGACCCTTCCGAAAGCGCTGACGCAGGAGGCGATCACGCTCGAGCAGGCGGTGGAGCTCGTCAACGCCAAGGCCGAGAGCAGCGGCGTCAAGGGGCCCGGCAAGGCCAAGGCCGCCAAGGCGTCGGCGAAGAAGCCTGCCGCCAAATCGGCAGCCAAGCCGGCTGCGGCCAAGGCGGGCGCGAAGACCGCGGCCGCCAAGCCGAAAGCCGGCGCAGCCAAGGCCAAGGCTGCCGCCAAGGGCTGAGGCGACCGGACGCGGCGCTTCAGAGAAAGCCGATCCAGCGGCCCGCCAGCAGCACGGCGAGCCAGAGCATCAGCGAGGCCAGCGCGCGCAGTTTCACCACCGCGGTGATCTCGCCCGCCAGCGCTCGGGTGTAGGCGGCGCTGCGGTGCTGCAGGGCGATGTTGGCGACCGCCAAAGCGAGCAGGCCGAGCTTCCAGAGGAAGGCGGCGTTGCGGGCATATTCGACCGGGCGCACGGTGAAGAGCCAGGCGCCGGTGACGAGCGCGAGGCCAAGCCCGATTCCCGCCATGCGCGACAGCACGGGCGCTAAGGCGGCGACCGGCACGCTGTGAAAGAGCCCGAGCAGCCGGAGGTCGAGCGGCCAGATCGCGCCGATCAGCAGGGCGAGGCCGAGAATGTGGCTCGCATTGACGAACAGATAGGCCGTGCCGCTCTGCTTGAGCAGCACGGCTCCGGGCCATGTCCCGACGCCGGCGAGAAGCTCCATGCGGCCTCAGTTGCTGCGGATGCGCTCCGGATACATGTCGTAATTCTTGCCGGCGATGACGATGCGCACGGCCTTCATATGGGCCTTGCTCTTGTCGAGATGGCGGTTGCCGAGCGCGGTGATCGCGTCGCCGGGCTTGGCCGTGTCGCCGGTGAAGCCCGAACGCGCGGTCTGGTTCGGGTTGCCGAGATCGACCTGCCATTCCTTGCCGTCCTCGGCTGCGACCATCAGCATCGGATGCGGCGGGGCCATCGAGATCGTCCGGATGGTGCCTTTCAGCTCCATCTGCTCGCCTTCGGCCCAGGCCCAGCCATGATGGGCCGCGACCGGCAGGGCTGCGGAAGCGGCAAGAAAGGCTGCGCCCGCCAACAGGCGGCGGCGTGACGGCATGGCGAGGCGGGCGAGAGGTGTCATCGGCAAGCTCCCTGGGGGATGATGAGGCTGAACCCTTCGGCTCCGCCCATCGTTCCGCACGCGCCGATCACGCGCTCCTCACCTCCGCGTCAACGCGAGGCGATCAGCGAGGCCGGCGCGTCGCGCATGCTGGCAACGACCACGATGCGCCTCACCTCGCCGCGCAGAAAGGCCTGCAGGAAGCGGTCATAATCCTTGAATGAGATGCAGCCATTGGACTGGCCGCTGGGTCCCAGCAGATAGGGGTGCGTCAGCAAGCCGGCCCGGCCATAGATCGCGCTGCTGCCCCCGACCGGGTGCATCCGCAGGGCGCGGTGGCCATGGAAGAGCGCCTCGCGCTCGACGAGATTGTAGGTGTGGGGCGGTGTCGCGCCATGCATCCGGACATGGACGTAGCGAGGATCGTCCATCTTGTCGCCGAAGCCGGAATGGGCCTCCAGCTTCTCGCCATTGGGCATGTGAACGGTCTTGCCGCTGATGTCGTAGATCGCGGTGCCCCCCTGCATCGCGCCCGGCGCCGGACCAAAGGAGGGGCTGAGACGGCGGCCGCGCGAGCGATCGATCTCGTCGTCGGATGGCGCGGCATAGGCCATGGCCGGCCCCTTGGGCTGGGGCGATGCGCCGAAGAGCTTCTCGAAGAAGGAACGGTTGTCCTCGACGACCGGAGCCGGCGTCGCCGCTGCGACGCGGGCGGCGCGGCGGGTCGGCTGGCGCAGCGCGATGGCAGGCGGCTCGGCCGCCTGCGGGGCCCGGAGGTCGGCCGGACGCGGCGCCGGCAGCGGCGTATCCTTGAGGATCCGGGTGACGGCCTGCGGCTCGACGGCGGGCGCGGCGGCGACGGCCGGCGAAGCCGGAGCCGGCGGGGCGACCGCGGGAGCCGCCGGCGCCGCCGGGAGGACAGCGACGACGGGAAGCTGGGCGGCGGATGAAGAGCGGGCAGCTTGGGCCAGTTCGCTAGGTTGGAGCCCAGCCTGCAGCGGCGCCTGCGCGCCGAAGGACGAGGGTGTCGTCCCGAGCGCAAAGCCCGGCTTCAGCAGGTCGCGATAGGCCGTCGACGAGGACGCGAGCGAGCCGGTCACCATGACGTCGCGCAGGGGCGCGGCCGCGGTGGGGCGCTGCGCCTCGTGACCGGGATCGAGCGCCACAAAGCCGACGCCGCAGGCGACGACGATGGCGGCGATCTGCAAAAAGACATTGTGGCTGACCCGGTAGCGGGTTCGCGGCGCCTTGCGCAGCCTGTAGCCCTGACCCGACATCCCGAACGCTCTCGACCCGACGCAACACACAGGCGCCGTCGCAACGGGAGGGCGCGAGCCGGCAAAGCGGCCTGGTTCGAGTAGAGGCGTTCTTGGTTAAGGCGGGGTGAAAACCGTCCGGCGATTGCGACAAAAACCGCGGGGCGGACCGGCTGCCCGGTCCGCCCCGCGGTCATGTCGCAAGCGAACTCTCGCCGCCGGTCAGAGCGGCTTCAGGCCGGCCTCGATCTGGGCACGGCGGGGCTCGAGGAAGGGCGGCAGGGAGAGCGCCTCCCCCATGGTCTCGGCCGGTTCGTCGGTCGCGAAGCCGGGCTCGTCGGTCGCGATCTCGATCAGAATGCCGTTGGGCTCGCGCAGATAGAGCGAGCGGAAATAGAAGCGATCGACCGGGCCGCTGTTGGGATAGCCGGCGGCGCGCAGGCGCTCGGCCCAGGCGTCGTAATCGGCGAAGGTCGGCGTGCGCAGCGCGAGGTGATGGACGCCACCGGCGCCTTCCCGCGCCTGCGGCAGGTCCGGCTCGACCGCGACATGGAGTTCGGCTGCCGGGCCGCCCTCCCCGATCTTGAAGACGTGGATCTCGTCGGTCGCATGGGCGGCGTCGCGATAGCTGCCGATGCGCTCCAGCCCCAGCAACTGGGTCAGCACCACTTCCGTTCGCTCCAGCTTCGGCACGGAGATGGTCACCGGGCCGAGCCCGCGGATCTGATGTTCCGGCGGGACCGGGCTCTTGTCCCAGACGACGAAGGGGATGTCGCCGCCATCGGCGAGCAGCGTCAGGCGCTGGCCCTCCGGGTCCTCGAAATCGACAGCCGAGCGGCCGTTGATGGTGCGGATGGGCGAAACCGCGACGCCGGCTGCGGTCAGGCGCTGGCGCCACCAGTCGAGCGAGGCCTCGTCGGCGACGCGCAGCGAGGTGCGGACGATCGAATGGGTGCCGCGGCGGGCGGGCGGGGCCGGCCAGTCGAAGAAGGTGAGATCCGTACCCGGCGAGCCGGCGCCATCGGCATAGAACAGGTGATAGGCGGAGGTGTCGTCCTGGTTCACCGTCTTCTTGACCAGGCGCATGCCCAGCGTTTCGACATAGAAGCGGCGATTGCCCGGCGCATCGGCCGAGATCGCGGTGACGTGGTGGATTCCGGTGAGCTTCATGGCGCCCTCTCTGGTCATCCGGGCGGAAGGCCCGGCGGTTGCGCCAGAGATAGCGACGTCGGCACGCCACGGCACCCGGCCGCCGGCAATCGCCTCATTGCTCCCGCGCAATGTTGTGCGGCCGACTCCATCGCCGGTTCAGGGCTTCGACGTCGGTGGGGCGGACGACATGTCCGGGACGTCGACCTTGTCGCCCTGATTGGTGGGCGTGGTGCAGTCCTGGGGCCGGTTCTTGCAGTCATAGACCATGGTCGGCGCGGCGGATTCCCCCGAGCGGCCGGCGTTGGGCAGGATCATGTTCTGACCCTTGTCGATCTCGGTCGGGTTGGTCGTCTTCGGCCCGAGGCCTCCGCTGGCCTGCGCTTGCGCCGGGTCGGAGGGCGGCGTGGTGGGCGGCGTCTGGGCCGACGCCACGAGCGGGAGGGCGGAGAGGGCCGCGACCAGCGCGAGCCGCGAGAGAGAGCGAACCATCGGGTTTCCTTCCACGGCCCGCATCCGGCGCGAGCCTCGGACACCCCAACCCAAGGGCACGCGCGATGTTCCGCTTCCTGCGGCGCCTGGTCCTCCCCGCAGAACCCGTCAGGCCGAGACGGCGTGGCGGCTCGGCTTGGCCTTGAGCTTGAGCGCCTCCAGGTCCTGCCGCTCGCGCGGCGTGTTGCGCAGGAGCTGGTCCTTGCCCGGCCCGTACTGCACCGGCTGCATCAGATCGACGCCATACCAGGCGGCCGAGCGCAGCACGAAGGACGGGTCCGACAGATGCGGCCGCCCGAGCGCGACGAGATCGGCCCGGCCGGAGGCGACGATCGTGTTGGCCTGGTCGGCGGTGGTGATGTTGCCGACGCACATGGTCGCGACGCGGGCCTCGTTGCGGATCTGGTCCGAGAACGGGGTCTGGAACATGCGGCCATAGACGGGCCGCGATTCGCGCACGGTCTGGCCGGTCGAGACATCGACGAGATCGCAGCCCTCGGCGGCGAAGGCCTCGGCGATCGCGACCGAATCCTCGGCCGATAGCCCGCCTTGCGCCCAGTCGGTCGCCGAGATGCGAACCGACATCGGCTTCTCGCGCGGCCAGGTCTCGCGCAGCGCGCGGAAGACCTCGAGCGGATAGCGCAGCCGGTTCTCGATGCTGCCGCCGTATTCATCGCCGCGGCGGTTGGTCAGCGGTGAGAGGAAGCTCGCCAGCAGGTAGCCATGGGCGCAGTGGAGTTCGAGCATGTCGAAGCCGGCGCGCGCGCCCCGCTCGGCGGCCGCGACGAACTCCGCCTTGACCCGGTCCATGTCGGCCCGCGTCATCTCGCGCGGCACCTGGCTCTCGGGATAGTAGGGCAAGGGCGAGGCCGAGATGATCGGCCAGGCACCCTCCGCCAGCGGGCGGTCCATGCCCTCCCACATCAGTTTCGTCGCCCCTTTTCGCCCGGCATGGCCGAGCTGGAGGCAGAGTTTTGCTGCCGAATTGGCATGGACGAAGGCGACGATGCGGCTCCAGGCGGCCTCCTGCTCGTCATTGTAGAGACCGGCGCAGCCGGGCGTGATCCGGGCATCGGCAGCGACGCAGGTCATCTCGGTGAAGATCAGACCGGGGCCGCCGATGGCGCGCGAGCCGTAATGCATCAGGTGCCAGTCGCCGGGCACGCCGTCATCAGCCGAGTACTGGCACATCGGCGCCAGGACGAGGCGGTTCTCCAGCGTGAGATCGCGCAGCTTCAGCGGCTGGAAGGCCGGCGGCACGGCGCTGCCGTCCTTGCGGCGGCGGGCGAGCGGGCCGAGTTCGCCGGCGACCATCTCGTCGACGGCCTTGACCATGTCGGGCGCGCGCAGAGCGAGATTGTCATAGGTGATCGCCTTGGAGCGCGTCATCAGGCCGAAGGCGAAGCGCAAGGGTTCGAAATCCCAGAAGCGGCCGAGCTGCTCGAACCAGACCAGCGAGACATCCGCGGCGTGCTGGGTCTTCTCGACCTCCTCGCGGCGGCTGCGCTCGAACAAAGCGAGCGCGTCCGCAACCTGCAGTCCGGCCTGATGGAAGGCCTTGTGCAGGCCGATCGCATCCTCCATCGCGAGCTTGGTGCCGGAGCCGATCGAAAAATGCGCCGTCGCCTTGGCGTCGCCCAGCAGGACGACGTTCTCGACCACCCAGTTGCGGCAGCGGATCATCGGGAAGTTGCGCCAGAGCGAGCGGTTGGTGATCAGCCGGTGGCCCTGCAGCTCCTCGGCGAAGACGCCTTCGAGGAAGGCGGCCGACGCCGCCTCGTCCATCGCGCCGAGGCCGGCCTTCCGGAAGGTCTCGGGGTCCGTTTCCAGCACCCAGGTCGAGCGGCCGGCCTCGTACTGGTAGCAATGGGCGATGAAGACGCCGTGCGGCGTCTCCTTGAAGAAGAAGGTGAAGGCGTCGAAGGGGCGGGTCGAGCCCATCCAGGTGAAGTGGTTGGGCCGCAGATCGACCTTCGGCTGGAAGCGGTCGCGCCAGCCCTCGCGGATGCGGCTGTTGATGCCGTCCGAGCCGACCACGAGATCGTAACTCGTCTTCAGCGTCTCGATGTCGGCAGCCTCCTCGCCGAAGCGCAACTCGACGCCGAGCTGGCGCGCCCTCGCCTGGATCAGCAGCAGCAGGGAGCGGCGCGAGCAGCCGCAGAAGCCGTTGCCGGAGACGCGGTGGACGCTGTCCTTGAAGTGGACCTCGATGTCGTCCCAATATGCGAAATTGTCGCGGATCGCGGCGTAGCTCGCCTCGTCGGCGGCCTTGAAGATGTCGAGCGTCTGGTCCGAGAAGACCACGCCGAAGCCGAAGGTGTCGTCCGGCTGGTTGCGTTCGAAGACCGTGATGTCGAGATCCGGCCAGTCCCGCTTCATCAGGAGCGCAAAATAGAGGCCCGCAGGCCCGCCGCCGACCACCGCGATACGCATCCGAAGCCCCTCGTCCCAACCGACCGGAAAATTATTTTAGGTCTGAAATAATTTTTGCTCAAGACCACGCGCCCCGCTTTGAGCGAGATCAAGTGACGCAGTGACGAACCTCAGGATAGCGGGCGCTTCCGCGCCAGATCGGGCGCGGGTCGGTGGGCTTCGGTGCCTGTCTCGCGGCGCTTGCAAAATGCTTTAGACCTAAAATACATTGGCGCATCGGGAGGCGGTACGGATGCTCCTTTCAGGGCGGCACGCAGTGGTGACGGGCGGCGGGCGCGGCATCGGCCGCGCCATCGCCGCACGCCTGCGCCGCGAGGGCGCGCGGGTCTCCATCCTCGGCCGCGACGTGGCGGCCCTGGCTGCGGCCTGCGCAGCGGGCGACGCCGATGCCCAGGCCGCCTGCGACGTCACCGATGCGAACGCGATGGCGCAGGCACTGGCGCAGCTCTCCGAGGGACGGCCGATCGACATCGCGGTCGCCAATGCGGGCGCCGTCGAGGCGGGGGCCTTTCTGCGTAGCCCGGCGGACCGCTTCCGCCGGATGACCGAGATCAACCTGATCGGCACGGTGAACCTGTTCCACGGTGCCCTGCCCGGCATGGTTGAGCGCGGCCATGGCCGGCTGATCGCGATCGGTTCGACCGCCGGCCATCGCGGCTATCCTCACGTATCGGCCTATGTCGCGGCCAAGCATGCCGTGATCGGGCTGGTGAAGTCGCTGGCACTGGAGACGGCGCGCAGCGGCGTGACGGTGAACGCGGTCAGCCCCGGCTATGCCGATACCGACATGGTCGCGAGCGGGCTCGACGCCATCGTCGCCAAGACGGGCGTCACCCGCGAGCAGGCGCTGGCCGGGATGGTCAAGGACAATCCGCTGGGGCGGCTGATCGCGCCGGAGGAGGTCGCGCAGGCGGTGCTCTATCTCTGCGGGCCGGCCAGCGGCGCTGTGACCGGCCAGTCCCTGATGATCAATGGCGGGGAGTTCTAGGCGATGGAGAGCATCCTCCCCGGCCTGATGCTCGACCGCGAGACCAAGGCGAGCGAGCGCCCCGGCGACCACAAGGACGAGTTGCGGCTCTGGCTGCGGCTGCTGACCTGCTCGACGCTGATCGAGACGGAGATCCGCAACCGGCTGCGCGAGGAATTCAGGACGACGCTGCCGCGCTTCGATCTGATGGCGCAGCTCGACAAGTCGAGCACCGGCATGACGGTCGGCGAGGTCTCGCAGCGGCTGATGGTCTCGAACGGCAACGTCACCGCCGTCGTCGCTGGGCTTCTGGCGGACGGGCTCGTCGACAAGCGCGCCGCGACGCAGGACCGGCGCGTGCAGGTCCTGACGCTGACCGCGCAGGGCCGCAAGGCCTTCAAAGCGATGGCCGAGCGGCACGAGGGCTGGATCGCCGAGCTCTTCGCGGGTCTCAACCAGCAGGAGCGGGCGCAGCTCTTCCGCCTGCTCGGACAGACCAAGGCCTCGCTGCACCGCGCGATCGCGGCAAGGGCGCAGGACGCCAGCCAGCCGGACGATGCCGGCAAGGGAGACGCCTCGTGACCACTCTGGCCAACGCCACGACCCTGCCGCTCGCGGCGTTCCAGCCGCAGCATTTTGCGCTCTCCGTCGCCGGCAAGGTCGCGACCGTGACGCTGAACCGGCCTGAGAAAAAGAATCCGCTGACCTTCGCAAGCTACCGCGAACTCACCGATTTCTTCCTCGCCGCGCAGAAGGAGGAGGACGTCAAGGCGATCGTGGTAACGGGCGCCGGCGGCAATTTCTCCTCCGGCGGCGACGTCTTCGAGATCATCGGCCCGCTGGTTGCGATGGAGACCAAGGACCTGCTGAAGTTCACCCGGATGACCGGCGAGCTCGTCAAGGCGATCCGCGCCTGCCCGCAGCCGGTGATCGCCGCCATCGACGGCGTCTGCGCCGGGGCGGGCGCGATCATCGCCATGGCGTCCGACCTCCGGCTCGGCACGGCCGAGAGCAAGATCGCCTTCCTGTTCAACCGCGTCGGGCTGGCCGGCTGCGACATGGGCGCCTGCGCGATGCTGCCGCGGATCATCGGCCAGGGCCGTGCGGCGGAGCTGCTCTACACGGGCCGGACACTGCGCGGCGAAGAGGCCGAGCGCTGGGGCTTCCTCAACCGGCTCGTCGCGAAGGAACAGGTTCTCGCCGAGGCGCAGGCGCTGGCCGCCGAACTGGCGGACGGGCCGACCTTCGCCAACGCCATGACCAAGCGCATGCTCGAGTTGGAATGGGCGATGTCGGTCGAAAGCGCGATCGAGGCGGAAGCCGTGGCGCAGGCGCTGTGCATGCAGACCGAGGATTTCGCCCGCGCCTACCACGCCTTCGCCAACAAGCAGAAGCCGGTCTTCGAGGGCAACTGAGATGGCTGCGACGAAGCTCGACGGACCTCATCTCCCGGGCCTTCTCGGCGACACGCTCGACTGGCCCTTCTTCGAGGACCGGCACCGCCGCTTCGCCGCCGAGCTTTCGGCCTGGGCCGACGCCACCCTGCCCGGCCTGCCCCATGACGATGTCGACGCGGCCTGCCGGGCGCGCGTCACGGCTCTCGGCGAAGGCGGCTTCCTCCGCGCCGTCGTGCCGGAGGCCTATGGCGGGCTGAACCCGGCGCTGGACGTGCGCACGCTCTGCCTCGCCCGTGAGATCCTGGCGGCGCGCGACGGGCTGGCGGATTTTTCCTTCGCGATGCAGGGGTTGGGCACCGGCGCGATCACGGTCGCGGGCTCCGACGCGCTGAAGCAGCGCATCCTGCCCGGCGTCTGCGAGGGCGCCCGGATCGCGGCCTTCGCGC
Organism: Methylobacterium sp. CCH7-A2; assembly: GCF_001557075.1. Taxonomy (NCBI): domain Bacteria; kingdom Pseudomonadati; phylum Pseudomonadota; class Alphaproteobacteria; order Hyphomicrobiales; family Methylobacteriaceae; genus Methylobacterium; species Methylobacterium sp. CCH7-A2. The sequence continues at coordinate 20,353 of NZ_LSKN01000126.1, read as the reverse complement.
TGTCCGAGAAGGAAGCGGGCTCCGACGTCGCGGCGATGGCGACCACCGCCACGCCCGACGGCAACGGCCATGTCCGGATCGACGGCGAGAAGAGCTGGATCTCGAATGGCGGCATCGCCGACCATTACGTCGTCTTCGCCCGCACCGGCGAGGCGCCGGGTGCGCGCGGGCTCTCCGCCTTCCTGGTCGAGGCGGACAATCCCGGCCTGAGCGTGACCGAGCGGATCGAGGTGATCGCGCCGCATCCGCTGGCGACGCTGCGTTTCGAGGCCTGCCGCGTGCCGGTCGAGAACCGGATCGGCGGCCCCGGCGACGGGTTCAAGGTCGCGATGGCGACGCTCGACATCTTCCGCTCGACGGTGGGCGCCGCGGCGCTGGGCTTCGCGCGGCGCGCGCTGCACGAGACGATCTCCCATGCCAGCACGCGCAAGCTCTTCGGCGGCACGCTGGGCGATCTCCAGCTCTCCCAGGCCGCCATCGCCGACAGCGCGGCCGAGGTCGATGCCGCTGCCCTGCTGGTCTACCGCGCCGCCTGGACCAAGGATCGCGGCGCGGCGCGCGTCACCCGCGAGGCCGCGCTCGCCAAACTCGTCGCGACGGAGAACGCCCAGAGTGTGATCGACCGGGCCGTCCAGATCCATGGCGGCCTCGGCGTCACCAAGGGCGTCAAGGTGGAGGAACTGTACCGGGAAATCCGGGCGCTGCGGATCTACGAAGGCGCCTCGGAAGTCCAGAAGGTCGTGATCGCGCGCGACCTCCTCAAGGCCAAGAGCTAGACGACGAGGGTGACGGCCATGAACTTCCTGCGCTCCGGCCATATCGACAGTTTTGCCCGCGACAACCTGCCCCCGCCGGAGCAATGGCCGGCGATCGACCTCGCCGGGGCCGGGCTGCGCTATCCGGAGCGGCTGAACGCGGTGAGCGTTCTGGTCGACGAGCATGTCGCGCAGGGACGCGGCGACCGGCCGGCGATCATCGGCGATCATCTGACCTGGAGCTATCGGGACCTCGCCGAGCGGATCGACCGCATCGCGAATGTGTTGACGCGGGATCTCGGCCTGGTCCCCGGCCACCGGGTGCTGCTGCGCGCGGCCAACACGCCGATGATGGTCGCGGCCTATCTCGCCGTCATCAAGGCCGGTGGCGTCGTGGTCGCGACCATGCCGATGCTGCGGGCGGGCGAACTGGTCTATCCGCTGCGCAAGGCCAGGATCGCGCTGGCGCTCTGCGACCACCGTCTGCTGGCCGATCTGGAGGGCGCGCAGCGGCAGGTGCCGGAGCTTGCGCGCATCGTCGCCTTCGGCGCGGAGGGCAGCGAACTCGAGACGCTGATGGCGCAGCCGGGCTATGAGCGCTTCGAGGCGGTCGATACCGCCAGCGACGATGTCTGCCTGATCGGCTTCACCTCGGGCACCACCGGCGAGCCCAAGGGCACGATGCATTTCCAGCGCGATCTGCTGGTGATCTGCGACACCTATGCCGCCAAGGTGCTGAAAGCCTCGCCCGGGGACCGCTTCATCGGCTCGGCGCCGCTCGCCTTCACCTTCGGGCTCGGCGGCATCGTGCTGTTCCCCTTCCGCATCGGCGCGGCGGCCGTGCTGCCCGACAGGACGGCCCCGGCGGATCTGCTCGACGCGATCGAGCGGCACAAGGCGAGCGTGATCTTCACCGCGCCGACGGCCTATCGGGCCGTGCTCGACAAGCTCGCCGGCCGCGACATCTCCTCGCTGCGGATCTGCGTCTCGGCCGGCGAGACGCTGCCCAAGCCGGTCTTCGACGCCTGGCTGGCGAAGACCGGCCTGAAGCTGATGGACGGCATCGGCGCGACCGAGATGCTGCACATCTTCATCGCCGCGCCACAGGAGGCCATCCGCCCCGGTGCGACCGGCCTGCCGGTGCCGGGCTACGAGGCGAAGATCATCGATGCCGAGGGGGGCGAGGTGCCCGACGGGACGCCGGGCCGGCTCGCCGTGCGCGGGCCGATCGGCTGCCGCTATCTCGCCGATGCGCGCCAACGCGCTTACGTCCAAAACGGCTGGAACGTCACCGGCGACACCTATATCCGCGATCGGGACGGCTATTTCTGGTACCAGGCGCGCTCGGACGACATGATCGTCTCGTCGGGCTACAACATCGCCGGTCCGGAGGTGGAGGCCTGTCTGCTCGCTCATCCCGACGTGATGGAATGCGGCGTTGTCGGCGCGCCCTGCCCCGAGCGCGGCCACATCGTGAAGGCCTATGTCGTGCTGCGCGAGGGCGTCGCCGGCGATGCGGCGATGCTCAAGACCTTGCAGGATCACGTGAAGGCCAGTATCGCGCCCTACAAATATCCCCGCGCCATCGACTTCGTCACGGCCCTGCCCAAGACCGCCAGCGGCAAGCTGCAGCGCTTCGCGCTACGCCAGATGGCGCAAGGCGAGGGCTGATCCATCCTTTCAGACGAGCCGGAACGGCCCCGAACCGAGGCGACGCCCATGTCGAGTGAAACCCTGTCCCGCGCCATCCTGCCGGAAGGCTGGCCGCTGCCGCGCGGCTATGCCAACGGCATGGTCGCGGAAGGCCGCGTGCTGGTCACCGGCGGCCTCGTCGGCTGGGACGAGAACGGTGTCTTCGCCAAGGGCTTCCTGCCGCAGCTCGAGCGCACCTTTCTCAACATCAAGGCCGTGGTCGAGGCCGGCGGCGGGCGGATCGAGGACATCGTGCGGATGACCTGGTACGTCACCGACATGGAGGCCTATCGCAGCAGCCTCAAGGAGCTCGGGCCGGTCTATCGCGGCGTGCTGGGCCGGCACTTCCCGGCAATGGCGGTCGTTCAGGTCGTTTCGCTGGTCGAGCCCGAGGCGCTGGTCGAGATCGAGGCGACGGCCGTCATCGCCTGAGGCGACCGGGATTTGTGTTTCGCCCTGTTGCTGACCGGCTCATCCGAAACACCGGCTTACCAATTGCCGGGCGCAGCGCCCCTGCCCCTTAGGCTTCCGCAATGAGCTCCGGTCGGACAATCGCAGGCGCCGCCATCCGGCGGTGACGCGATGGAGTCCAGCCATGTCCAGCATCAGTGGCGTCAGCGGCGGGTTTCGCCCGCCTCCGCCCAAGCCTCCGAGTTTCGAGTCGGTCGATACCGACAGCAGCGGCGGCTTGAGCATCGAGGAATTCAAGGCCGGCGCGCCCAAGGGCGCCGACAGCAGCAAGAGCGAGGAGCTCTTCAAGGCGATCGACAGCGACAGCAACGGGTCGGTCACCAAGGAGGAGCAGGACGCCTTCAAGGCCAAGGTCGAGCAGGCGCAGCAGCAGCTGCAGTCCTTCCTGTTCGGGCTCCAGGCCGGCGGGCAGAGCCAGAGCAGCAGTGGCGAGAGCGAGGAGGAGACCGACATCTTCGCCCAGCTCGACGCCAATTCCGACGGCAGCGTCGCCAAGGACGAGTTCCTCTCGGCCTTCTCGTCGGGCACGAGTTCGTCCAGCGACCTGCTCAGCAAGCTGTTCGACGCGATCGACACGAGTGCGGATGGCTCGATGTCGAAGGACGAGCAGAGCGCCTTCCAGGCCGCGCTCGAACAGCGCAGCCGCCCGTCGGGTCCGCCGCCCGGCCCGCCGCCGAACAGCGCCTCGCAGGCCTATGGCAGCACCTACCAGCTCGGCGCGGCGAACGCGTCCGGCACCACCTATTCGCAGGCGGCCTGAGCCTCCCTGCGACGATGACGCCGGTCGCCAGAAGGCAGGCCGGCGCCTCCTGACACTTCGACCGCTTCAGATGCCGCGCGTGGCGCCGCCGTCGATGCGGATCTTGGCGCCCGTGACGTAGCTGGCCCGCTCGCTGGCAAGGAAGGTCACGACATCGGCAAATTCCTGCGGCGTGCCGTAGCGGCCGGCGGGAATCGTGGCGCGCGAGGCCTTGGCGGCCTGCTCGGGCGTCGTGCCGGCGCGATCGGCGGCCGCCTGATCGAGCTGGTCGACGCGCTCGGTGTGGATGCGGCCCGGCAGCACGACATTCACGGTCACGCCCTGGGAGGCGACCTCCGCAGCCAGCGTCTTGGACCAGCCGACGACGGCCGAGCGGATGCCGTTGGAGACGGCGAGACGCGGGATCGGCTGCTCGACGCCCGAGGAGGCGATCGTGATGATGCGGCCGAAACCGCGCTCGACCATGCCCGGCAGAAGGCCCTGTGCGAGGTGGAAGAGATTGGCGGCCATCGCCTCGAAATGCTTGAGCCAGTCACCGCGGCCGGCCTCGCGCGCCTCGGCCGGGGGCGGACCACCGGAATTGCCGATCAGGATGTCGATGCCGCCGGCATCGCGCAGCACGTTCATCAGGGATTCGACCGAGGCGATGTCCGAGAGGTCGAGGCTGGCGGCGAAAATCCGGCTGCGGACCTCCTCGGGGCATTCGCTGGCCCAGGCGTCGATGGCCGCGACATTGCGGGCGGCGGCTATGACCGAGGCGCCCTCGCTCGCGAGCGTGCGGGCGATGGCGGCGCCGAGCCCCCGGCTCGCGCCCAGCACCAGAGCGCGCTTGTCGTGAAGGCCGAGATCCATGGGCAGGCTCCGTCAGTTTGGCGCGGCAGGGTCGCGGCGCGTCGTCGGCTGCTGATAGCGGGTCGAGGCCTGCGGGGAAATGGCCGCTGCGGAATGGGCGGCGTGCTCAGGCCGCCGCGGTCAGCGCCTGTTCTGCCAGGATGCAGCGCACCACCCGTCCCTCGCCGAGCTGGACGACGGGCGGCAGCGCCGCGCGGCAGCGATCCTGCGCATGCTTGCAGCGCGGCGCGAAGGAGCAGGCCGAGGGCGGCTCGGTCAGCGCCGGCGGCGCGCCGGGAATGGCCTCGAGCCGCTCGCCCTTCTTCGCGCCGTGCAAATTCGCGGCGAGGAGCCCGCGGGTATAGGGATGCTGCGGATCGCGCAGCAGCTCGCGCACCGTACCGGTCTCGACGATCTGCCCCGCATACATCACCGCCAGCCGGTCCGAGACCTCGACCGCGACGCCGATGTCGTGGGTGACGAAGAGCATGCCCATGCCGAGGTCGCGCTGGAGCTGGCGCAGCAGCAGCAGGATCTGGATCTGCACGGTGGCGTCGAGCGCGGTGGTCGGCTCGTCTGCGAGCAGGAGTTTCGGACGGGCCGCGAGCGCGAGCGCGATCATGGCACGCTGGCGCATGCCGCCGGACATCTCGTGCGGATAGGCCTTGAGCCGGCGCTCCGGCGAGGGGATGCGGACCAGCTCGAGCAGTTCGAGCGCGCGCGCCATCGCCGCCTTCGCCGAGATGCTCTCGTGCCGGATGATCGCCTCGGCGATCTGCTGGCCGACCGTATAGACGGGATCGAGCGCGAGCGCGGGATCCTGGAAGATCATCGAGGTCACGGCGCCGCGGTAATCGGCCAGATCCTGCGGGTTCAGCGCCAGTACGTCGCGCCCGTCGACCCGGACACCGCCGCCGATATCGGTGCGACTCTCGGGCAGCAGACGCAGCAGCGTCTTCAGCGTGACGCTCTTGCCGGAGCCGGATTCGCCGAGGATGCCGAGCACCTGGCCCGGCTCCAGGGTCAGCGAGACGCCGTTGACGGCGTGGACCGTCTGGGCGCCGCGGAAGCGTACCGTCAGGTTCTCGATCTCGACGAGAGGGGTGCCCATGGTCGTGTTCATGCCGCGACCTCCAGGGCCGGCGCGTGGCTGTGGCCGGAGCCGGGTACCTGCATGTGGCAGGCGACCTGGCGGGCGCCCTCGCCGACCGTCGCCAGGACCGGCTTCACCTTGGCGCAGACGGTCTGCGCATGCGGGCAGCGTGGGTGGAAGCGGCAGCCCTCGGGCGGGTTGATCGGGTTGGGCGGATCGCCGGCGAGCGGGGCCTCCATGGTCCGGTTGTCGGGATCCATGGAGGGCATCGCCGAGAGCAGCGCGCGGGTATAGGGGTGGCGCGGATCGCCATAGAGCTCCTCGACCGGGCCGATCTCCACGACCTCGCCGAGATACATCACCATGACGCGGTCGCTGATGAAGCGGACGACGTTGAGGTCGTGGCTGATGAAGATGTAGGTCAGGCCGAACTCCTCGCGCAGGTCGGCCAGCAGGTTGAGCACCTGCGCCTCGACCGATTTGTCGAGTGCCGAGACCGCCTCGTCGAGGATCACCAGCCGCGGGCCGAGCGCGAGCGCACGCGCGATGTTGACGCGCTGGCGCTGGCCGCCGGAGAGCTCGTGCGGGTAGCGCGCGGCGAAGCGGGCGGGATCGAGCCCGACGCGCTCCAGCAGGTCGCGCGCCTTGAGGATGGCGTTGGCCTTGGAGACGCCGTGCACCGTCGGGCCGAAGGCGATCGAATCCTCGATCGTCAGGCGCGGGTTGAGCGAGGCGTAACTGTCCTGGAAGACCATCTGCGCCTGACGGCGGTATTCCTTCAGGGTCAGGGCCTGGCCGCCGACGATCTCGCCGTCGAACAGCATCTCGCCCATGTCCTGCGGGATCAGCTGCATGACGACGCGCGCGGTCGTCGACTTGCCGCAGCCGGATTCGCCGACGACGCCGAGCGTCTCGCCCTTCATGACGGCGAAATCGACGCCGTCGACGGCGCGCACGACAGCCCCGCCGCCGAGCGGGAAATGCTTGGTCAGCGTCTTCGCTTGCAGCAGCGGCGTGCCCGGTCCACCGCGATCGGCATGGGTCTCGTGCTCCATGTCAGCCCTTCACATCCATCGCCGAGCGCAGACCGTCGGAGAGCAGGTTGAACGAGATCGAGGTGATGAAGATCGCCGCGCCCGGCAGCGCCGCCACCCAGGGCTGCACATAGATCGCCGTGCGCAGCGTGTTCAGCATCAGCCCCCATTCCGGCGTCGGCGGCTTGGTGCCGAGCCCGAGGAAGGAGAGGCCCGAGGCCAGGATCATCGAGACCGAGATCAGGCTCGTCGCATAGACGAAGATCGGTCCCAGCACATTGCCGAGCACATGGACGCGGATGATGGTGACCGCGTTGGCGCCGCTGGCGCGGGCCGCCTCGACATAGTCCATCGAGCGGACCTGCGTCGTCACGCTCTCGGCGATGCGCGCGATCGGCGGGATGAAGACGATCGTCAGTGACAAGAGCGAGTTGGTGATGCCGGCGCCGAGCGCGCCCGAGAGCGCGATCGCCAGCAGCACCGAGGGGAAGGCGTAGAACACATCGACGGTGCGCATCACGACGGTGTTGAACTTGCCGCCGAAGAAGCCGGCGGCGATGCCGATGACCGAGCCGATGATGAAGGCGATGAAGACCGGCACAACGCCCATGAAGAGCGAGAGCCGCGCGCCGAAGATCAGCCGCGAGAGCATGTCGCGCCCGAGTTCGTCGGCGCCGAGCGGATAGCCCGGCGTGCCGATCGGCCGCAGCCGCCGCAGCATCGAGGAGCGGGTCGGGTCGGCGGGGGCGAGGTAGTCGGCGAAGATCGCCATCAGGACGATGGCGAGCACGACGAGACCGGCGCAGACCGCAACCTTGTCCTTGCGGAAGCGGCGCCAGACGCCCGACCAGTAGCCGGGGGATTTCTGCAGGGGCGGCACGATGGCGGCCGCCTTGCCTTGCGCGATGGCGGACATCTCAGCGCCTCCGGACGCGCGGGTCGAGCAGACCCTGCAGGATATCGACGAGGACGTTCAGGCCCACGAAGAACATGGCGAGCACGAGGATCGTGCCCTGCAGCAACGGCAGGTCGCGCTGGAAGATGGCGTTGCCGAGCAGGAAGCCGGTACCGGGCCAGGAGAAGACCGTCTCGATAAGGATCGAGCCGCCGAGCAGGTAGCCGAGCTGCAGACCCATCACCGCGAGCGCGGTGGGCGCCGCGTTCTTCACGACATGGCGGAAGACGCCGAAGTCGAGCAGGCCCTTGGCCCGCAGCGCCGGCACGAATTCCTGATTGAGGATATCGGCGACCAGCGCACGCACGGTGCGGGCGATGATGCCCATCGGGATCACCGACATCGTGATGGCGGGCAGGATCATGTAGCTGACATGCTCCCAGTCCCATTTCCACGCCGCCGAGCCGCCCGGCCCCGCCCCACCCGGCGGCAGCCAGCCGAGCTGCACCGAGAACACGATCACCATCACCATGCCCAGCCAGTAATGCGGCACGGAGACGCCGAGCACGGCCAGCATGGAGGCGAACTTGTCGAGGAAGGAGCCGCGAAAATAGCCGGCGACGAAGCCGAAGAAGCAGCCGAGCACGAAGCCGATCACCGTCGCCAGCAGCGCGATCAGCAGCGTGTTGCCGACGGCGCGCCAGACCTCCTCGGCGACGGGGCGGCCCGTGGCGATCGAGGTGCCGAGATCGCCCTGCAGCGCCTTCAGCAGCCAGAGGCCGAACTGCACCGGCAAGGGCCGGTCGAAGCCGTAGATCTTGCGCAGCTCGTCCTGCATCGCCTGCGAGGCGTCGGGCGGCAGCACCGAGGTCAGCGGGTCGCCCGGCGCGATATGCACGAGCAGGAAGCAGAACAGGCTGACGCCGAAGGCGACGGGCAGGACGTAGAGGATGCGCTTGGCGAGGTATTTCAGCATGGCAATCGCCTTGGCACTGTGAGTTCACTCAAACGCGCCGTCATCCCGGGCGAAGCGCAGCGAAGACCCGGGATCCATGCCTGAGCCTCGATCGGCAAGGCTGCGGAATGGATCCCGGATCGGCGCGGCTTCGCCGCTTGTCCGGGATGACTCGCGCTTTTCTGGTGCTCGCTCCGTGCCAAGAACAACCTCACTTCGCCATGGTGATCGGCGAGAAGTCCTGGAACCAGTTCTGCGCCTGGACGAAGCCCTTCACCTTGGGGCTCATGGCGCGCGGGTTGACGTCGTGCGTCACCATCAGGAACAGGGCCTCGTCGACATATTTCTCGTGGATCTTCTGGAGAACGGCGGTCTGCGCCGTCGCGTCGAAGGTGTTGCGGACCTGGTCGAACAGCTTGTCCATCTCCGGGTCGCAATACATGCCCCAGTTGGTGCCGGCCGGCGGCTGCAGATTGCACTGCAGGTGACGGATGAGGCCCGTGAAAGGGTCCTGGATGAAGTAGGTATAATTCATCCCCGTCGCCTTGCGCGAGGATTCATGGTTCGCGCCGGCGCGCCAGATGTTGATCAGCGTGTTCCACTCGACGACCTCGAAATCGACCTTGATGCCGACCTCGGCGAGGTTCTGCTGGACGAACTCGTTCATCGGCAGCGGCTGCATCTGGCCCGAGCCCGAGGGCGCGATCAGGATCTTGGTCTGCAACGGCTTAGCGGGCGAGAAACCGGCCTCGGCGAGGAGCTTCTTGGCCTCCGCCTGGTCGAGCTTGAGCTTGAACTTGGGGTTGCCGAACCACTGGTGGCCGGGCGGGTAAAAGCCCTCGGCCGGGATCATCAGGCCGCCGAGCAGCTCCTTCAGCCCCTGCCGGTCGACGGCGAGATTGGCGGCCTTGCGGACGCGGATGTCGTTCCAGGGCGAGCCCTCGGTGCGCGAGAGATGCCAGGTCCAGTTATGCGGATAGGCGTTGGTGACGATCTGGAAGCCGGCGGACTTGAGCGAGGGGATCAGGTCCGGCGACGGCGCCTCGATCCAGTCCACCTGCCCGGCGCGCAGCGCCGCGGCGCGGGCATTGGCCTCCGGCAGCGGCAGCAGCACCAGCTTGTCGAGCTTGGGCACGCGGGCCTTGTCCCAGTAGCCCGGGAAGGGCGAGAGCTCGGCGCGCTCGCGCGGCTGGAAGGCGGTGAGCTGCCAGGGACCGGTGCCGGACGGTGTCTTGGCGAAGGCCTCCCAGCTCTTGCCGAGCTTCTCCCACTGCGCCGGCGAGGACATCATCACCCAGGCGATCTGGTAGGGCAGCGTCGCGTCGGGCGCCTTGGTGGTGATCTCGACCTTGTACTTGTCGATGACCTTGTAGGAGGCGACGGCGGGAATGCGCGAGCGCCCCTGCGCCGCCTGACGCTGATCGAATTGCGGGGAATCGTTCTTCAGGAGCTTGTCGAGGTTCCAGACCACGGCGTCGGCGGTGAACTCGGAGCCGTCGTGGAACTTGACGCCTTCGCGCAGCACGAAAGTCCATTTCGTCTTGTCGGCGGCGTCGACGCTCCAGCTCGTGGCGAGGCCGGGCGTCAGGTCGGAGGCCTTGTCGGCCTTGCTGAGGTCCCAGTTGATGAGCGCGTCATAGACCGTATAGCCCATGAAGCGCATGCCCTCTCCGCCTTGATCGGTCTGGCCAGTGGTCAGCGGGATGTCGGAGGCGGTCATGCCGATCCGCAGCGTGCCCTGGGCTTGTGCCGATGCGGCGAACAGAGAAACGCCGGCTGCGAGGGTCAGGGCAAGGGCGGTGCGGATCATGGGTGGCTCCGGTCTGGATGGGTTCCAAACTGGCGTCGCAAGGGCTGTGCCAGTCGCAGCCACACCCTCCCCCAACGTCATGCCCTTTCTGGTGACGGGCATCCACGTCTTGAGCATCGCCGCGGGCGAACGAAGACGTGGATGGTCGGGACAAGCCCGACCATGACGATGGAGGCGGGTGAGCGCGAGATTGCGGTGCCTCAGTCCATCGACATCGGAGCGAGGTCGATGAACCAGCTCTTCGACTGGACCACGCCCTTCACCTTGGTGGTCATCGCGCGCGGGCCGACGTCATGGGCCACCCAGACGAAGGGGGCTTCCTCGACGATGCGGGCATGGAGCCTGGCCAGCGCCGCGTCGCGCGCCGTTCCGTCGAAGCTGGTGCGAGCATCGGCGATGAGCTTGTCGAACTCGTCATTGCCGAAATAGCCCCAGTTGTTGGAGACCGGCGGGAAGGTCTTGGTCGAGGTGAAGCGCACCATGGCGAAGAACGGGTCCATCGCCGCGAAGGTGACGTTGGTGGCGTTGGCGCCGCGGGCATTGGCGTGCTTGGCACCCTCGCGCCAGTTGGTGAAGACGGCGTTCCACTCGCCGACCTCGAGCGCGACGTCGAAGAAGCACTCCTTCAGCGCCTGCTGCATGAACTCGTTCATCGGCAGCGGCTGCATCTGGCCGGAGCCCGAGGCCGAGGTCAGCACCTTCACCTTCGCCGGCTTGGCGGCCGAATAGCCGGCTTCCGTCATCAGCTTCTTGGCGGCGTCGAGATCATACTTGATGTCGAATTTGGGATTGCCCCACCAGGGATGGCCGGGCGGCACGGTGCCCTTCGGGATCTCCATCAGCCCGCCGAGCAGCGTCTTCAGCTCCTCGCGGTTGACGCAGAGATTGGCGGCGTGGCGCACGCGCTTGTCGACCCAGGGCGAGCCCTCGACGAAGGAGAGCTGCCAGGGCCAGACATGCGGCTGGGCGTTGGTGTAGACGGTGAAGCCGCGCTGCTTGATCTGCGGCACGGCGTCCGGCGACGGCGACTCGATCCAGTCCACCTGGCCCGAGAGCAGCGCCGCCGTGCGGGCATTGGCCTCCGGCAGCGGCAGCAGCACGACGCGGTCGATCTTCGGCACGCGCTTGGGGTCCCAATAGGCCTTGTTGGCGACCATCTCGAAGCGCTCGCGCGGCACGAGGCGAACGCCCTTGAACGGGCCGGTGCCGGAGGGGTCGGAGGCGAAGGCCGCCCAGGCCTGCTTGGCGCGCTCGGCCGGATCGGTGACCGAGGCCGGAACGGCGGCGAGCTTGGCCGCCCAATGCGCCGGCGAGGCCATGAACAGGTTGGTCAGGTTGATCGGCAGGAAGGCGTCGGGCTCGCTCGTGGTCAGTTCGACGGTGAGCGGGTCGATGGCGCGGGCGCTCCGCAGCGTCGGCATACGCGAGACGGTGACGCCGATCTGGTCCGGAGCGAAATGGGCGGCTTCCTTGTTGAGGACCTTGTCGACGTTCCAGACGACAGCGGCGGCGTTGAAGTCCGACCCGTCCTGGAACTTGACGCCCGGACGCAGCTTGAAGGTCCATTTCGTCTTGTCGTTGGCATCGACCGCCCATTCGGTGGCGAGACCGGGGATGACGACGCTCGCCTTGTCGGCCGAGGAGAGGTCCCAATGGGTCAGCGCGTCATACATCGGGATGCCGGTGAAGCGGTTGCCCTCGAAGCCCTGGTCGGGCTGGCCATGGGTCCGCGGAATGTCCGCCGCCGTCATGCCGATGCGCAGGACCTTCTCCTGGGCGAGCGCGCCCGTGACGAGCGCCGTCGAGAGGCCGAGGCCGAGAAGGGCCGAGCGGGTGAAACTGGATACGGACACGTTTGTCTCCCCTGTGGTTGGCCGCGCGCTCCTGCGAACGGCGGCACGAGGTTAGCAACCGGCATGCCAGCAGGCCGCGGCCGATCGACCGCCACGGCCACCCCCGCCTTGTGCGTCCTGATTGGACAGAAGGCGACGGCCCGCATACGCGGGCCTCTATTCTGCTCACGGAATAGGCAAATTGGCTACCGTTGCGGCAGTCAGTGGAAGTCGCGGGATTTCGGCAGGATGCGGACGTCGCGCGGATGGCGCCCGCGTGGGGGCTGGGGGTGCTTGAACTCGTCGGCGCGCGTCAGCGTGATCGTGGCGCTGTGGCTCTCCGACAGGCTCGCGAGATCGGCCGTGCGGTCGACGACGCGCTGGGCCATCAGATGGACCACCCCCTCGGGGCTCTTCTGCACCCGGCCCTCGATCTGCAGCAGGCGCCCGCTCATCACCTCGCGCCGGAAGCGCTCGAACAGCCGGGCCCAGAGCAGGATGTTGGCGATGCCGGTCTCGTCCTCCAGCGTGATGAAGATCGCCTTGCCGTTGCCGGGGCGCTGGCGCACCAGCACGACGCCGGCCGTCGCCGCCCAGCTGCCATCGGGGCGGCCGTCGAGTTCGGCACAGCTCAGCACACGGTCGCGCCGGAACAGCGGCCTCAGCATGCCCATCGGGTGCCCCTTCAGCGAGAGCCGGGCGGTCTGATAGTCGGCCACGATCTGCTGCGGCAGCGGCATGACCGGCAGCGGGACGGCCGGCTCCTCGCCGAGTTCGCGGGCCTGTGCGGCGGCGAAGAGCGGCAGCGCCTCGTCGTCCGGCAGGCGGCGCACGGCCCAGAGCGCCTCGCGGCGGTCGAGTCCGAGCGAACGGAAGGCGTCGGCATCGGCGAGCAGCCGCATCGCGCGGCCCGGCAGATCCGCCCGACGCATCAGTTCCTCGACATCGGCATAGCCCCTGCCGCGCCGCGCCGCGATGCGCCGGCCCCACTCCTCGCGGAAACCGTCGATCTGGCGGAAGCCGAGACGGAGGGCGAAGCACGTCCTGTCCACCCCCTCGGCCCTCATCCTGAGGAGCGCCGCAGGCGCGTCTCGAAGGATGGTTTCAGAGCGCGCTGGATCATCCTTCGAGACGCCGCTGCGCGGCTCCTCAGGATGAGGGCTGTGAGTTTCCGAAGTCCCTCCCCGGTCATCCCGGACGCAGCGAAGCGGAGATCCGGGATCCATTCCTGAGCGCATGTTGGAGAGGTTCCGGAATGGATCCCGGGTCTCCCTCCGGTCGCCCGGGATGACGGCGCTTCCCTTTTCAACGTGATCAACACGCTCCAACCCATTGTCCCAGAAGCTGGAATTCACATCGATCGCGCGGGGCTCGACGCCGCCGACCTCCTGGGCCTCGCGCACGATCTGGGCGGGAGCGTAGAAGCCCATGGGCTGCGCGTTCAAAAGCGCGCAAGCGAAGGCCGCCGGGTGGTGGCATTTCAGCCAGGAGGAGATGTAGACCAGCTTGGCGAAGGAGGCGGCGTGGCTTTCCGGGAAGCCGTAGCTGCCGAAGCCCTTGATCTGGTCGAAGCAGCGCTGGGCGAAATCGCGCTCATAGCCGCGCGCCACCATGCGCTCGACCATCAGATCCTGATAGTTGCCGATGCTGCCGTCGCTGCGGAAGGTCGCCATCGCCTTGCGCAGGCCGTTGGCCTCGCTGTCGGTGAACTTCGCGGCGACCATGGCGAGCTTCATCGCCTGCTCCTGGAAGAGCGGGACGCCCTTGGTCTTGTTCAGCACCTGGAAGAGCTCGTCGGCCGGGCCCTGCTCCGGGGCCGGCGCCGGGTAATGCACCGGCTCGAGCCCCGCCCGCCGCCGCAGATAGGGATGGACCATGTCGCCCTGGATCGGGCCCGGCCGGACGATCGCGACCTGGATGACGAGGTCATAAAGGCAGCGCGGCTTCAGCCGCGGCAGCATGTTCATCTGCGCCCGGCTCTCGACCTGGAAGACACCGAGCGACTGGCCCCGGCAGAGCATGTCGTAGGTCGACGCGTCATCCCTGGGCACGTCGGCCAGCCCCATCTCGAGGCCCTGATGCTGCCGCAACAGGTCGAAGGCCTTGCGGATGCAGGTCAACATGCCGAGCGCGAGCACATCGACCTTCATCAGGCGCAGCTCGTCGATGTCGTCCTTGTCCCATTCGATGAAAGTGCGGTCCGCCATCGCGGCGTTGCCGACCGGCACCATCTCGTCGAGGCGCCCGCGCGCCAGCACGAAGCCCCCGACATGCTGAGAGAGATGGCGTGGGAAGCCGAGCAGGCGGATGGCGAAGTCGACGGCGCGGCGGATCGTGGGGTTGGCGGGGTCGAGCCCGGCCTGGCGGACGCGGTCGTCGCCGATCTCCGTGCCCCAGCTGCCCCATTGCGTGCCGGCGATGCGGGCGGTGACGTCCTCGGTCAGCCCCAGCGCCTTGCCGACGTCGCGGATGGCGCTGCGCGGACGGTATCGGATGACGGTCGCGACGATGCCGGCGCGGTGCCTTCCATAGCGCTCATAGATCCACTGGATCACCTCCTCGCGCCGCTCATGCTCGAAATCGACGTCGATGTCGGGCGGCTCGCGGCGCTGCGTCGAGATGAAGCGCTCGAACAGCACGTCGCTCTCGGCGGGGTCGACGGCGGTGATGCCGAGCACATAGCAGACGGCGGAATTGGCGGCCGAGCCGCGGCCCTGGCAGAGGATGCCACGGCTGACGGCGAATTCGACGATCTGGTGGATGGTGAGGAAATAGCGGGCGTAGTTCAGCCCCGCGATCAGATCGAGCTCCTTGCGCAGCAGGGCCTCGACCTTCGCCGGCACCCCATTGGGATAGCGGATGACGCAGCAGCGGCGCACCAGCTCCGCCAGCCAGGCCTGGTCGCTCCAGCCGGGCGGGACGGGCTCGTCGGGATATTCGTACTCGAGCTGGCCGAGATCGAACTCGATGCGGGCGAGGAGATGGCGCGTCTCGGCGATGGCCTCGGGCGCATCGCGGAAGAGCCGGATCATCTCCTGGGGCGTCTTGAGATGGCGCTCGGCATTGGCCTCGAGCAGGCGCCCCGCCCGCTCGATCGAGACGCCCTCGCGGATGCAGGTCAGCACGTCCTGCAGATCGCGCTGCTCGGGCGCATCGTAGAGCACGTCGTTGGTCGCCAGCAGCGGAGTCCGGGTCGCGGCGGCGATCGTCTTCAGCCGCGCCAGCCGGCGGCGGTCGTCGCCGCGCCGGTGCATGCTGGCGCCGAGCCAGAGCGAGCCGGGCGCGGCCTCGTCCAGCCGGGCGAGCAGCGCAGGCAAGCCCGTGAGATCGCGCGGCGGCATCAGGATCAGCAGGAGATCGCGCGTGTCGGCGAGCAGATCGTCGAGGGTGAGGATACACTCGCCCTTGCCCGCGCGCCGGTTGCCCTCGCTGAGCAGGCGGCAGAGCCTGCCCCAGCCGCTGCGGTTGGCGGGGTAGACGACGATGTCGGGCGTGCCGTCGGCGAAGACGAGCCGGCTGCCGAGGACGAGCCGGAAATCCCGCGCCATCGCCCGCAACTGCTCCGCGGTGAAGGGCAGATCGGCGAAGGCCGGGTTCTCGATCCAGACATGCTCGCCGGGACTGTCGCCCTCCTTCAGCTTCTCGGCCGGGGGCAGCCCGTCCTCGCGCAGCTGCCGCAGCGCGCTCCAAGCCCGCACCACGCCGGCCACCGTGTTGCGATCGGCCAGGCCCAATCCCGCATGGCCCAGCAGCAGCGCGGTGAGCACGAGATTGGGGCCGGGCGAGGCACCGCGCAGGAAGGAAAAATTCGTCGCGGCAACGAGTTCGGCGAAGGGGCTGAGGACCTGATTCATGCAAACAGCCCATGCAGGAACCAGCGCGGCGGCGCCTGCTCCGGCTCGTGGAATCCGATGCGGAAGAGCCAGAAGCGGCGACCTGCCGAGTCCTCGACGCGGTAATAGTCGCGCATCGGCTCGCTGGAGCCGTCGCGCCACCATTCCGGCGCGATGCGTTCGGGACCCTCGGCACGGGCGACGTCATGGATGAGCCGACGCCAGCGAAAGCGGATCGGCGGGCCGTCGGGCACCTCGGCGATCGCTTCCACCGGCTGGGGCGGCTCGAAGAGTTGGAGCGGGCGCGTCGGCGGCTCATGCGGAAGGGGCGCCGGCCAGGCGATGCCGGCCGGCGGCAGCGCGGCCGAGCGCGCCTTCGCCGCACGCACGGGATGGTGGCTGTCCTGCGCCACGAAGCGCAGCACCCGGTCGCGGCCGAAGCGCACGACCAGCCGGTCGACGAGATCGGCCACGGCCTCGTCCTCGACGGCGCGACGGTCGAGGCTCGGCTGCGCCTCCGCCAGCGGCTCGCAGACCGGCACGGCGAGGCGCACCGCATCGAAGCCGAAGCCGGGATCGAGCGGGTCGGACAGGCTCTCGACGCGCTCGCGCCAGAGCCGCAGGATGGCCCTGCCGTCCCGCGTCGGGCGCCCGGTCTCGATCGAAAGCCGCCGCACCGCCCCGTCGCTGCGATGGAAGCCGAGTTCGAAGACGCGCCCGCCCTCGCCGCGCTGCTCCAGCACCCGCGCGGCCTCCGCGATCAGCCGGGCGACGACCTCCTGCAGCCCGTCGAGATCGAGCATCGGCTCGGCGAAATGACGCTCGACCAGGCAGGCCGGCGGCGGGCGCAGCGGCGTGAGCCGGGCATCCTCATGGCCGAGCATGCGCCGCAGCCGCGTCACCAGATCCTCGCCGAAACGGGCCGACAGCGCCTTGGAGGGGCGCTCGGCAAGATCGGCCAGCGTCCTCAGGCCCGCCCGGGTCAAGGCGAGCGCGGTCTCGGCAGGAAGCTCCAGCGCCGCGACCGGCAGCGGCCGCAGCCAGGCCTCGTCCTGCCCGGCCGGCACGATCCCGCCCCGGCCGAAGCGCGCCAGCGCATGGGCCGCCTCGGGCGTGCCCGCGACGGCCGAGCGGAGCGCGAGACCGCCGCGCTGCATCCAGCGGCCGATCGTCGCCAGCAGCGCGCCCTCCCCGCCGAAGAGATGGGCGCAGCCGGTGATGTCGAGCAGCAGGCCCTGGGGGCGATCGAGCGCGACCAGCGGGGTGAAGCGATCGCAGAAGGCGGCGAGCCGCATCAGCAGGGCCTCGTCGGCCTCCGGCTCGGCCTCGATCGCGATCAGCCCGGGAATGCGGGCCCGCGCGTCGGCCAGGGTCAGGTCCCGCGTGAGCCCGAGGGCGAGAGCAGCCTGGTCGCAGGCGACGAGGCGCAGCGCGCTGCCGCGATGGGCATAGACCACCAGCGGGGCGTCAGCCGGTACGCCGGATGTCGGGATCCGGCCCTCCCGCCGCAGCCGGTCGGTCGGCAGGAAAGGGAACCACAAAGCGAGATAGCGGCGTGGCATCGGGGCTGGCTCTGGGGGAACGGAGGGGCTCATCGCGGCCGGCAGCGGCCTGACGGTTTCGGGCGTCGCTCTGGACAGGGCTCTCCTGGAAAGATTGTCGGTCACGGCTCCACTCCACACGCCACTCACACTCACCCAGCCCCCCGCGATGCCTCAGCAATCTCAGGCTGAAGGCGGGGGCTCCCGGCGCATTCGCCTCCAGTGCCCGCGACGGCAGGGCCGCGACCTGCCAGCGGGTCGAGGCCGCGCTCGGCTGCGGCACTACGGCGGCGCGCAGCACGAGCGTGGTCGCGCCCGAGCCTTCCGCCGCCAGGGCCAGGCGCCGGCTCGCGGTCAGATCGAGGCGCCGCGGCGCGCCCCAGGGCTCGATCAGCACCGCCCCCAGCGCCGGGCAGCGGGCGGCTTCCGCGCCGGCCCGCAGCACGCCCTCGGCATCACGCGCCCGCACCAGCAGGATTCGGGCGGGATCGAGCCCGAGTTCGGTCAGCCCCGGCGGATGCAGCCGGCCGGTCTCGGCATCGACGACATCCTGCCGCACCCAAAGGATCGGGCGCTCCTGCGCGGCCCGAATGGCGAGACCGACGGCGAATCCCGTCGCCGCCGCGAGATCGGCCGTGGCGGGCGCATAGACCTCATGCAGGGCCGCGCGGGCGATGCCACCATTCAGCGCCTCATCGAGGGCGGGCGCGCCGAAACTCACCTGCCCCACCGCCGCAGGCGCGCCGCGCAGCGCCATCTCGGCGAGATGGCGGCGCAGATCGGTCAGCGAAGCGGGATCCGGGCGGGGCTGCATGCGGGCTCATGTTCTGTGTTTGTTCTTTTATAGAACGTGACTCCACGGAAGGCGAGTCAGGGAACGCGACTGTCCCGCCCTGCGCTTTCGGCATTGGATACACAGCGTGTATCTTTGCTGCTAAGGTGCTCCACTCAGGAGGCTCCGTGCCCGCATCACCGAAGATCGCGACGCGCGCCGTCAATCTGCGGATCCGTGAAGACGTTCGCGACCTGATCGATCACGCCGCCAGCACACAGAGCAAGACGCGCTCGGAGTTCATGATCGACGCCGCGCGGCGCGCGGCCGAAGACACGCTTCTGGACCAGACCTTCATCCGGGTCGATCCCGAGACCTATGATCGAT
Source organism: Methylobacterium sp. CCH7-A2 (assembly GCF_001557075.1). NCBI lineage: Bacteria > Pseudomonadati > Pseudomonadota > Alphaproteobacteria > Hyphomicrobiales > Methylobacteriaceae > Methylobacterium > Methylobacterium sp. CCH7-A2. The sequence continues at coordinate 1,692 of NZ_LSKN01000126.1, read as the reverse complement.
TTGTCGAGGTCCTCGACCGGCCTCCCGGTGGCGAGGCCTATGAGCGCCTCATGTCGGCACCTCGCCCCTGGAAAGACTGATGCTGGGCGCCCCTGCCCCGCTCGACGACCGTCACAGGCTCGACGACTTCGATTCAGGCGTTCCCGTCCGCGACGACTGGCTTAGGCGCCGATCACGTTTCAACCAGGCCAGCGGCACTTCGCGAACCTATGTCGTCGCCGACGAAACCGGCCGGGTCGCCGCCTACTACGCGCTCGCCTCAGGCGCTCTCATCGCGACTGAGGCCCCCGGCCGGCTGAAACGCAACATGCCGGACCCGATCCCGATGGCCATCCTCGGGCGGCTGGCCGTCGACCGCTGCTTCCAGGGGCAAGGCCTCGGCGTCGCGATTCTCAGGGATGCCGTCCTGCGGACCCGCCAGGCGGCCACGATCCTCGGCATCAGGGGCCTTCTCGTCCACGCCATCTCGGAGGATGCGAAACGCTTCTACGAGCGCTACGGCTTCACGCCCGGGCCGGAGAACCCCATGACACTGGTCATGAGCCTCGCCGACCGGGCGTGATCGCCTCGCTGTCTCAATTCGCCGTATAGACCAGCTCGCGCTCGGCCTTGGGCGGCAGGAAGGCGCGGGAGAAGATCTCCTCGGGCTTGGGCGTGCGGGGCAGCTGGTAGCCTTCGACGATGATGCCGATGGCGCTGGCCATGCGGGCATCCTTGGTGTCGCCGACGCCGATCTCCTTCATCTCCGGAGAGACGATGAGCTCGCTGAAGGAGTATTGCAGGCGCTTCTTCTCGATCGCCTCGTTGACCAGAGCATCATAGGCCATCACCGCCTTCATGGCGACGGCCTGGTCCTTCGCGATTTCGATCATCGCCTTGTTGGTGGCGCGCACGAGGCCGGCGACGGCCTTGGGGTTCTCCTTGATCAGCTTCTGCGAGACCATCAGCCCGTTGGAATAGAGATCGAGCCCGAAATCGCCGAAGGTGAGCCAGTTGAAGTCCTTCTCGGGGTCCTGGCGGTTCAGCAGCAGATTGAAATAGCTGGTGATGTTGAACACCAGCGCGCCGTCGATGTCGCCCTTGATCAGCAGCGGCTCCTGCAGGTTGGGCGCCATGCTGGTGAGCTTGATCTTGCCCATGTCGAGCCCGTTCTTGCGGGCGAAGACCTCGAGCAGGCGGGTCGTCGGCGTGCCGGGGGCGCCGCCCAGAGTCCTGCCTTCGAGATCCTTCGGCTTGGTGATCCCGGTCGCCTTCTTGCTGGAGATCGCGAAGGGCGGACGGTTCCAGATCATGTAGACCATGACCGGGTTCTCGCCCGGCTTGGTCGCGGCGTTCTGGATGATGGCGTTGACGTCGCCGAAGCCCGCGTCATAGGCGCCGCCCATGATGCGGGTGACGGTCGCGCCCGAGCCCTCGCCCTGGTCGATGATCACGTTGAGACCTTCCGCCTTGTAGTAGCCCTTGTCGCGGGCGACGAAGAAGGCGGCATCCGAGCCCTGCGTCTTCCAACCGAGGGTGAACTTGATCGTGGTCTCCTGCGCCCGGGCGGCGCCGGTGAAGGCCAGCCCGGCCAGAGCCAGGCCGGCAACGGTGCCGAGGCAGAGTCTTTTCAGCATCTTGTTCCCCTTTTCTGAGACGGTGATTCATATGTGGACGCCCCCTTTGGCAAGGCGTTTATGTCGGGATGATTTG
>NZ_LSKN01000013.1:0-1011 GCF_001557075.1 Methylobacterium sp. CCH7-A2 | reverse complement strand
ACCGGCAATCGCCGGTGACCACCGTCAGCTACACCACGCTATGGGACACGACCGTGGCGCGCGTCACGAAACCAAGGCAACCACGGGTCGAAAGCGGCCCCTGATCAATCGATTGGGCGTGCCATGCGTCTATCCGGAGGCGTCAGCAGCCATTCCACAAGGCGCTGCACGCGCCGATCCTGCTCGCGCTCATTTTGTTCGCCGACTTCGAGGCGGTTCCACCGATAGCGGATGCCCAACCCATCAGCGACGCGGCGGCTGACCCCGCAGCCGAGATACGCATAGGTGCCGCGTTCAAAGCGCATTGTGCTTGGTTCGCGGTCGCACGAAATACGTCCTACACCTTCGCGGGTCGGATCGACGTGTGATGGCAAAGGCCACCACCCGTCTGGAAACGCCTCGGTCAAGGACTGGTTGAGCGGCTCGGCATGGTTTATGTTAATCTCTAGAAGACTGAATCTGAAATCAGGCCAGAGATCGGTATTCCAGAACACGCGGCCTTCGTTCCAAGCCCGAGTCGCTCTGTTGCTTTGAACCATAGATGTTGTTCGATAAATTACATCGCTTCGCGGGTTCCGATTGTCATATGTTGGCTGTGCGCCACCCATCTCAATCCAGCCGGCCCAATGCGCCGGAAAATACAGCATTCGCCCGTTAATCTCGACCTTGATTGTTAGCGCAGACTCATTGGCGCTAGCATCGAATGCGGAGAAACTCGCGGCCATTGCCAAAGCTGCCGGCAGGGCGACGCAAACCAATCTACTCTTCCGCAAGTACGCTGAAAGCATCATTGACTGATCCCGTCTCATCGACGCCGCATGCGACGCATTAAACCGCATCGTTGCACAGCCCAAGACCATCACACTTCAGGATGGGCAAATGGGCCCATATTGGGCTGGATTGAGTGCCATTATCATCGCTACTAGGCCCCCACTCCGCCACCCGCAGCGATGGCGCGGTCGTGTCCCATAGCGTGGTGTAGCTGACGGTGGTCACCGGCGATTGCCGGTT
>NZ_LSKN01000125.1:0-4587 GCF_001557075.1 Methylobacterium sp. CCH7-A2 | reverse complement strand
CTCGGAGATGTGTATAAGAGACAGCCCAAGGCAAAGAACTGTCAAAAAAGCGGCTTTGATATCAGCTAGCTACTAGATAGCTATCAAGTAGCTAGCTAATATGAATTGATATTGGTAGCTATCTGTTAGCTACTCGATATCTAAAGTGCGCCAAACGAAGGATTCGCCCATGCCAACAATCGCATTTGCAAACCCGAAGGGGGGAGCGGGTAAGACCACGGCCGCTCTTCTGCTCGCGTCGGAACTGGCAGCGAAGGGTGCCAAAGTCACCATAATCGATGCCGATCCCGAAAGATGGATATCTCAGTGGGGTGAGCTGAAAGGGAAACCAGATAATATTAAAATAATAAAAAATGCGACTGAAGATACGATAGTCGATCAAATCGATGATGCTTCGCGCGATTCTCAATTTGTTATAGTCGATTTGGAAGGAACGGCCAGTCTTATGGTCGCCAATACGATTGGAATGGCCGATCTTGTTATAATTCCAACCCAAGGTTCAGCAATGGATGCAAAGGGTGGCGCAAAAACAATTCGGCTTATTCGAAACCAAGAGCGGATGGCGCGTCGCCGGATTGCGCATAGCGTTCTCTTAACGCGGACAAGCGCTGCCGTGACCTCACGCTCCCTGCGCAACGTTCAAGAGCAGCTTGCGAAAAGCGGAGTCGACGTGTTCATCACTCCAATCGTCGAGCGAGCGGCGTTTCGAGATATATTCGATTTCGGCGGTACTTTGGCGTCGCTTGATCCTCGAAATGTCAGCAACCTCGAAAAAGCCCGCGAGAATGCACGCGAGTTTGCAGGCGAGGTTATCGCAAAGCTGAAGCAATCGACTCAAGACGAGAAGGTAGCCTGACATGACCAATGAGCGCCCGGACTTGGGGTTTGGCGGAGAGTTGGATGGGTTCGATCCCAAGGCATGGGACTCAGCCACCAAGAAGAACAGTGTTCCAAGGCCACCTAAGGAAGCGACCATGCAAATGGCCGAGGCTATCGGGTTCAAAAGCCGCGAACCGAAATTGCCAGTGACGGTCAATCACAAAATCGATCGGCGTCGGCGTACGGGACGCAACGCACAGTTTAATTTGAAAGCTAGACCCGAGACCATTGAGGCCTTCTGCCGGATAGCTGACCGTAAGGGATGGGGCCTTGGTGAAACGCTCGAAGAAGCAGTGATGTTGCTCGAGCGGGAGCTCTCCGGCGCGAAATAGGCCTGTCGATTTTCTGGGTTGCAAGAATCGTATGACTCGCACATCGTCACTAGTGCTTTGAGGGTGATTCTAGTGTCCGCGTCGCTGCAAAAATCCGCTCCCCGTATGGCTGCCATTCGATCACGGCGGCACGAGGCTGGATTCTATGAGACCACTGTTTTCGTCCACGAGCTTGCTCGGAAGGCGATCGACAGCGCGATAGCGACGGGACGCTTCAAATCACGCAGAGAAGCCATGGAGGCCGTTATTCACGCGGCATACATGCCAGAGGAAAGTGCAACCAGTCCGCGCTGACCCCTGAAAAGCGAAAAGGCCCCAGCTTTGGCGAGCTGAAGGCCTTTTGTGACGGCTGTGAGAGCCGCCCGTAGAACGGCTTAAAATCTCTCACAGCCGGATCGTTCTGTCAACGCAAACCATTTGGTTTGCGAACGGATATCTATGCCCTTCGCACAGGCGAGGGGGAATGGGGTCCGATCGCGGATCTGTGCCTGCACGGGATGAGCTTGGAGGGAAGTTCGACGCGGCCCAGCCTTGAAGGATCGGGCCATGTTCGCAGTCGAGATGTCGAGGGTAATCGCGGAGGTGCGTACGCTGTCGCGCCTGGACGAAATTGCCCGCGATCTGTGGAGCGCCTTTGGCGCGAATGCTCTGACGGAGGAGCAGGCGCAGGCGTTCAGCGAGGCGATCGAGGCGCGCAAGCGCCAGGTGAGGGGCCAGGACCGGGTCGCGGTGCGCGCGCCCACGGCGGCGCTCGAGCGGGCGCTGGATGGGCAGAACAGCATCTTCCCGCCGAAGCGTCGGCCGAAGTCGCCCGACCGCCAGCGCTCGATCGCGCGCCGGCGACGGCTGGCAGCGTCAGGGCCCATGCCGCCGCAGATTGCGGCGAAGTTCACGACGGGCCAGCTCGCGGTGATGCGGATTATCGCCGACGAGGTCGAGAGCCGGCGCGGCACCTGCGCTCTGACGATCGGCGAGATCGCGGCGCGCGCCGGCGTTTGCATCGCGCTGGCGCGCAACGCCATCCGGATCGCCGAGCGGCTGTTCTTGATCAGCACGCAGTTTCGCAAGAGGGAAGGGCGCCCGCATCTACCCTCAGTCATCCGCATCATCTCGCAGGCCTGGAACGCCTGGCTGATCATCGGCGGCAAGGTCCGCCGCCACGCGATCAACGCCGAGCGCGAAGATGGGACCTTGCCGTTTCGAGCGCAGACGGCAGGTAGCAAATCCTCGCGAAAGATAGGGTCTAGAAAAATGGGCCCCACGGGCACCGATCTATCCAGATCGGCTTCTTCTATAAGCGGACGACCGCAAACAGAGGCGGCGCAAAGACCCTCCGGGCGGCCTACGGCCGTCGCCTGACGGCGATCAGCGCCGCCTCGCGGCCGACTTCAAGCTCGATTCTGCTCCACCTGAGCAAACGGCACCCTCGCAATTGGCTTTTCGAAAAAGCCAAAGGATTTCGGTCGAGTTTCGCGATTTCGCGGAAGGAGACATGCGCGGTGTGCATGCGGCCGTTCGGTTTGACGATCGAGCAAAGGATGGGGGATCACCTTGGCAAATCTGGTGTCCGGGCGCATATTCTAGTCACGGTGACCAGTGGGGCAGCAATTGATGAAATCCAATCGGAGCGAGCAGACCACGATCGGCCTCGGCGAGCGTTGGCGCCTTCAGGACGCCAAGGCGCGGTTCAGCGAGGTCGTGAAGCGGGCGCGCGAGCATGGGCCACAGCGCGTGACGCTGCACGGCAAGGATGCGGTCGTGATCGTCTCGGCCGAATCTTATGACCGCGAGCGGGAACGTCACACCGGGCGTCGCCTGGTCGAGGCTTTGGCCGCGTCGCCCTTGGCCGACATCATGCTGGAGCGGCCCTTCATTTCCGGGCCGGTCCGGGACGTCGAGGTGTGAACGGCTTTCTGCTGGACACCAACGTACTGTCGGAGCTGCGGAAGCCGCGGCCCGACCAGGCGGTCGCCGGGTTCGTGTCCGCCCAGCCGGAAGAGACTTTGTTCGTGTCGGAGGTGACCTTCGCCGAGATCCGTTTCGGAATCGAGCAGGCTCCCGACGCCGAGCGCCGCACCGTCGTGTCGGACTGGCTAGCGCACACCTTACGTCCTCTGTTTTTCAGCCGCACGCTGCCTCTGACCGAGGACGTCATCCTGCGGTGGCGGATGTTGCTGGAGGCCGGTCGCCGGCGGGGGCACAATTTCGGGCAGCTCGACCTGTTCATCGCGGCTACGGCGGCTGTTGGCAACTTGATCGTCGTGAGCCGCGACGAGACGCATTTCGTGGCGGCTGGCGTGCCCATTCTCAACCCTTGGACGGGTCGGTACACGACGGCGTCCGGCCAGGAGAAGCCGGCCGGAGACATGACGGCGTCCGATCTTCTGTCGCGACTGACGACGGTCGGCCAGCGATGAGCGGGCCAGATCGAAAAAATCGCGGCTCGACTGGATTAGCGTTCCTTCCATCACCGAGGAGTTTCAATGTCTGACAACAATGAAGAGTTGATTGCGCTGACGGCGTCGATCGTGTCGGCCCATGTGACGCGCAACAACCTGCCGACGACCGACTTATCGCGGCTGATCGCGAGCACCCATGCCGCGCTCGCCAGCTTGGTGGGCCCGCCTGCGCCCGTTGCGGCGGAACCGCTGGTTCCGGCCGTGCCGATCCGCCGATCGATGACGCCTGACGCGATCATCTGTCTCGAGGACGGCAGAGCGTTCAAATCCCTGAAACGGCATCTGAGCGCGAGCTACGGCCTGACGCCCGACCAATACCGCGCAAAATGGAATCTCCCGGCCGATTATCCGATGGTCGCTCCGAACTATGCGGAGGCGCGCTCGGCTTTGGCAAAGTCCATGGGGCTGGGCCGTAAGGGAGCCGCAAGCGCACGAGCGCGGGCCAAGACTTGAGATGGATCACGTCAGTCGGGAGTGTTCGCGTGCTCGACGGACCAATTGAACGTCTGTTTGGCTTGGCTGTCACGGGATTCGGCGTTGTTTCGCGTGATGATAGGCGTGCTCGCGGCTTTGCCGCGCCGGCCCGGAGGCGAGCGCGCTTTGCATAGCGCCGGTCCGCCTGCTTTAATCGCCCCAGCGCCTCAGGATCGCGCGTCAGCCATGGTCGAACATGCCTTCGAACTCGCGATCTGAATAGTAGCGCAGTTTGCCGGCGATGATGGGGCGGTGGCCCGCGATGAAGAGCATCTGGGCGGTCTGTGGCATGTTGCGGACCTCGTCGGGGGTCATGAGTGGGCGGGCGACGTGCTGTTCGCCGTAGGAAATACCTGACTTTTCGGAATCGAGCGCGCGGCTCATGGTCGGGGGCACCTCAAGGTTTGTTCGCTAAACCGCGTTTAGTTGGACGGACCGGGAAC
>NZ_LSKN01000124.1:0-348 GCF_001557075.1 Methylobacterium sp. CCH7-A2 | reverse complement strand
GGGTTGAGCGACGAGGACGCCAAGGGCAAGCCGGCCGACTTCCTGGTCGACGAGTTGAAGGCGCGTCTGGCTGAGAAAAGGCCGGCCGGTTTCGACGTCGTCGCGATCCTCGGCTCGGTCGCCGACGCCACCATCCCGGCGACGCAGACCTGGCCGGACGAGGAGACGCGGCGCAGCGTCAAAATGGCGGAACTCACAGTGACCGGGCTGGCGGAGAACGACATCTGCGATCGCGGGATTTTCGATCCTACCCGCCTGGCGGAGGGTGTGGCCGGTCCGACCGACGACCCGCTCTTCACCGAACGGGCGCCCGCCTATGCGATCTCGATCACCCAGCGGCATTGAGGC
>NZ_LSKN01000123.1:0-26979 GCF_001557075.1 Methylobacterium sp. CCH7-A2 | reverse complement strand
GTGGCGGGCCCGCCGATGCGGGGCTGCAGCATCGCGATCATGCTGCTGAGAACGACCGGCAGGGCGGCGAGCGAGCCCGACCAGCCCGGCCCGACATGGGCGCTCAGCGTCGTCACCGCGCCGGCGAGAACCGCGACGAAGCCGGCCCGCATCGGGATGAGATACCAGGGCCGCCCCGGCGGCCGGTCGGGACGCGCCGAAAGATAGGGTCGGAACAGCCGGTGCAGCGCGCCATAGATGGCGATGGTGGCGACCGTCATCACCGGGAAGGAGGGCTCGAGCCCGCGCATCAGCAGTAGCGTGGCGCACCAGGCGGCCAGCGCGGCGGCAAGGCAGAGCAGCGTGCCGAAGCGCTGCGCCAGCAGCACATAGGCGCAGCTCAGCCCGGCATTGGCGACGTTGGAGGTCATGGCCCCGAGCGCGCTCACCGCCATGAAGGCCGCGTCGTGCTCGAGCGCGAGGAAGACCAGGACCGGCCCGGCCGAAATCGGCAGGGTGGCGATGAGCGCTGCGATCAGCGGCCCGCTGCGCTCGGCCAGCAGCGAGCAGCCGACGACGATGGCGGCGGCGGTCGCCATCTTCGCCGCCAGCATCAGGAACCAGGGGTCGATCACGGCGCGGCGGGGATGTCGCCCCTCGCCCAGCCTTCCTTGGTCTGCGCGACGAAGTCTTCCAGCCGCCCCTCGGCGATGGCGCCACGCAGCCCGGCCATCAGCTCCTGGTAATAGGCGAGGTTGATCCAGGTCAGCAGCATCTTGCCGAGCATCTCCTCCGCCTTGACGAGGTGGTGGAGATAGGCGCGCGACCAGCCATTGGCGGCCGGGCAGGAGGAACCCTCGTCGACCGGGCGCGGATCGTCCGCGTGTCTGGCATTCTTCAGGTTCATCCGGCCGAAACGGGTGAAGATCTGACCGTGGCGGCCGGCCCGCGTCGGCATCACGCAGTCGAACATGTCGATGCCGCGGCGCACCGCCTCGACGATGTCGTCGGGCGTGCCGACGCCCATCAGATAGCGCGGCTTCCCGACCGGCAGATGCGGCTCGACCGTCTCGATCATCGCCAGCATGATCTCCTGCGGCTCGCCGACCGCCAGACCGCCGACGGCATAGCCCTTGAGGTCCATCGCCGCGAGCTCGCGCGCGCTCTCGACGCGCAGATGCGGCACCGCCCCGCCCTGGACGATCCCGAAGAGCGCCCGGCCGGGATGGTGGCCGAAGGCGTCCTTGCAGCGCTGCGCCCAGCGCAGCGACAGGCGCATCGCCTTCTCGGCCACCTTGTCCTCGCAGGGCAGCGAGACGCATTCGTCGAGCTGCATGACGATGTCGGAGCCGAGCAGGTTCTGGATTTCGACCGAACGCTCCGGCGAGAGCATGTGCTTCGAGCCGTCGATATGAGAGCGGAAGGCGACGCCCTCCTCGGTCAGCTTGCGCAGATTGGCGAGCGACATCACCTGGAAACCGCCGGAATCGGTCAGGATCGGGTGCGGCCAATTCATGAAGCGGTGCAGGCCACCAAGCCCCGCGATCCGCTCGGCGCCCGGCCGCAGCATCAGGTGGTAGGTGTTGCCGAGCACGACATCGGCGCCGAGCGCCCTCACTTGGTCGGGATACATGCCCTTGACGGTTGCGGCCGTGCCCACCGGCATGAAGGCCGGCGTGCGGATGACCCCGCGCGGCATGCGGATCTCACCCGTCCGGGCGGCGCCGTCGCGGGCGTGGAGGTGGAAGGTGAAGTCGGTCGCGGGAACGGGGGCGGCCGGCGCGGACGGGGGCGATGCGGTCATGGCCCGCGAGGTAGAGCAGCGGGCGTCAATAGGGAAGAGGCCGCACCACCTGCCGCAACATCAGCTGCAGGCCCGCGCGCGATAGGACTGGCGCAACGCGAAGACCAGGATGGCGACCGTCAGCCACAGGCGCACTGTCGCGAACGAGAAAATGAAGACCATCGACAGCAGGCTCTTGACCGATATGGGCAGCTCCGACTGCTGCCACATCTGCACGACAAGGCCCCGCACATAGCCCTGAAGGGGATGCAACAAGACAGCGAGCGCGGCCACGAGCAGGACACCGGGGACGAGCCAGCGCGCATGGTCCCGGAAGCGCCGCATGGCCGTGAGGAGGCTGGGCTTCTTCGCTTCGTCAACCTGCAGCACCATCAGCAGCACGAGTGCGGCGACCAAGGCGCTCCAGAGGCGGCCGGCATGGCTGGCCTGGTCGAAAGCGATCCCATCGAAGCCGAGCATGAACTCGCCCGGCCGGCCGGTCAGGCCGGTCACCGCTGCCACCACCGTCGCCGCCATGAGCACCCCGAAGATCGGCGGCAGCACGGCGCGTGCCATCCCGATCTGCTGGCTCAGGCCGAGCAGCCCCAGCCCGCTGCGTCCGTCGGTGGCCAGCACCATCCGCCAGGTCACGATCACGAAGGCGAGCAGGAGCGCGATGTTGGCCAGCATGATGGCGGGCAGCGCAATCAGCCCGCCGGCGAAGGCGATGACCCGCATCGTCGCCGCGACCAGCAGCCAGGGCACTGCCTCCAGCAGGCGGAAAGGGCCGAAGGAGACGTTCGGGAAGGCGGGGCGTGCTGCGGCAGACGGAGCGATCATGCGTCGGACCATAATTGCGGATTCTCAAGCCCGCGTTGCTCCGACGCTTCAAATGTCCGACGTTGAGGCCGATCCGGCCGATTCACGCCGCCGGTTTCACACTCGCCTCATAGATCTCCGGCTTGAAGCCGACGAGCGTCCGGTCGCCGAGGTCGAGGACCGGGCGCTTGATCATCGAGGGCTGAGCCAGCATCAGCGCGATCGCCCTGTCGGCGTCGAGGCCCCGCTTTTCGGCCTCGGGCAGGGCGCGGAAGGTGGTGCCGGCGCGGTTCAGCACCGTCTCCCAGCCATGCTCCCCGACCCAGCGCATCAGCGAGGCCCGGTCGATCCCGCTCGCCTTGTAGTCATGGAAGGCGTAGGCGACGCCCTGCCCGTCCAGCCAGGCGCGCGCCTTCTTCATCGTGTCGCAGTTCTTGATGCCGTAGAGGGTGATCGCCATGGCGCGGCCCCTCAACCCGGCCGCTTGGGGATTTCGAGCCCGCGCTGGACGGCGGGTCGCGCCAGGCCGCGCTCGAGCCAGGCCGGCACGGCCTTCAGACTGGCGTAATCGACCAGTTCGCCCGCGCCATAGAAGCCGACGAGATTGCGCACCCAGCCGAGCAGCGCGATGTCGGCGATCGTATAGTCGGCACCCATGATCCAGTCGCGCCCGGTCAGCCGCTCCTCCAGCACGCCGAGCAGCCGCTTGCTCTCATTCGCATAGCGGTCGCGCGGGCGCTTGTCCTCGTAGTCCTTACCGGCGAATTTGTGGAAGAAGCCGAGCTGGCCGAACATCGGGCCGACAGCGGCCATCTGGAACATCACCCACTGGATCGTCTCGTAGCGGGCGGCGGGATCGGCGGGCAGCAGCTTGCCGGTCTTCTCGGCGAGATAGATCAGGATCGCGCCGGACTCCCACAGGCCGAAAGGCTTTCCGCCCGGACCGTCGGGGTCGATGATCGCGGGGATCTTGCCGTTGGGGTTGAGCGACAGGAACTCCGGCCCCCAGGTCTCGTTCTGGCCGATATTGATGGTGTGCGGCTCGTAGGGAAGGCCGAGTTCCTCCAGCGCGATCGAGACCTTCACGCCGTTCGGCGTCGGCAACGAGTAGAGCTGGATGCGATCGGGGTGCTGGGCCGGCCAGCGCTGCGTGATCTTGAAGGCGGAGAGGTCTGCCATGGCGGGCTCCGGGGCTGAGCCGGTGCCGCTCATGGGCGCCGGGTGGTCGGGAGATAGTCGCCCCGTCCGGCTGCGCAATCGCATCCGCGCCGCACGGGGCGCATCCGGGCCGCGCGCTCAGCGCGGGGCGGTTGCCGCATCCGCCGCACGGCGCGCGCTCGCCCCCTCACCCTGCTCCGTCCGGAAGGCGGCGATGGCCTCTTCCAGAAGCGTCTCCAGCGAGGGGCCGGCATCGTCGCAGACGATCGGGCGCAGCCTGGTCTCGACCAGCGAAAGATGGCTGCTCATCGCCTTGACCGCCCTGCCGCGCTCGCGGCCCGCCAGCGCCTTGAAGATCAGCCGGTGCTCCTCGCAGCCGCAGGCCGAGCCGAGCGTCGTCTCATAGCGCTTCACCAGCATGATCGTCCGCCCGATCAGCTCGTGCGCCTGGCGCTGGACGATCGGGTTGCCGATCATCTCCGCCAGCAGGAAATGGAACTCGGCCGAGAGTTTTTGCCATGTCGCCTGGTCGCCGCGGCGCAGGGCGTCGGCCTCCGCATCGACATGATCGCGCAGCCGCTCGATCTGCGCCTCGGTCAGATGGTCGGCGAGATGGGCGACCATGCCGCTTTCCAGAATGCGGCGGGCCTCGTAGACGACCCTGCCCTCGCGCAGATCCGGCTCGATGGTGAAGGCGCCGCGGTTCTTGACGATCTCCAGCAGCCGCTCATGGCCGAGCCGGTGCAGCACCTTGCGGATGCGCTCGCGGCTGACGCCGAAGAGCTCGGCGAGCCGGTGCTCGCCGAGCTTCATGCCTCCCGGCAGCGAGCCTCCCAGCAGCAGGCGCGAGAGGATCGTATGGATCGCCGCTTCGTTCATCCCACTCGTCTCGACAGCATTGCTCCGCCCGCGCACCGACCGCCCGCCATCGGTCCATCCTAGCATCGACCGGGCCTATTTTTATGCACATTCGGGAAGCGATTGTGCACAAAAATCACGCCAATGCCGCTCGCAACGGGCTCAACCGGGGCGCAGAGATCGATTCCGCCTCTCCGCCTAAAAGACTGATATCATTATTTTTATTTGCGCCTTGCTACTGTAACACGCTCTTGGCACGACGGTTGCTGACCTCTCCCAATGTTCGCGCCGTCGGGAGCGCGCCGCATTCGAGAGGTCCGACCATGGATATGCTGTCCGCAGGCAAGCCGAACCGCCGCGCACTCCTCAAAGCGGGCCTGGGCGCCACGGCGCTGATCGCCGCCCCGTCCGTGCTGCGGGCCCAAACGAAGGAACTCGTCGTCGGCGGCGCCGCCGGGCACAAGCCCTGGGTCGAGCAGACCGTCGTGCCGATGTTCGAGAAGAAATATAACTGCAAGGTGATCTTCGAGGGCACGCGCTCGCTTGTGAACCTCGAGAAGATGCAGAAAAACAAGGACAAGCCCTACATGTCCGTCGTCCAGATGGACGATCCGGTCATGATCCTGGCGGTCAAGGAAGGGCTACTCGAGCCGCTCACCGTGGCCAAGGCGCCGAACATGGCCGATCTCCTGCCCGGCTCGACCCATATGGACGGCATGTGGGCCAATTATCTCCAGCCCTGGCTCGGCGTCGCCTACAGCAAGACCGCGATGAAGACCCCGCCCTCCTCCTGGGCCGAGATGTTCGACCCGAAATACAAGGGCCGCATCGTCATTCCCTCGCTGCAGAACACAGAAGGCCTGCCCTCGCTCTTCGTCGCCGGCCTGCTCGCGGGCGGGACGATGGAGAGCGTCCAGAAGGACACCGATGCCGGCTTCAAGAAGCTCGCCTCGCTGAAGCCCAACCTGCTGACGATCTACACGCAGCAGCCGCAGGCCTTCAATCTGCTCGAGCAGGGCGAGGCCTGGATGATCGGGCCGGCGATGTCCTCCTATGCGCTGGAGCGCAAGGCGGCCGGTGCGCCGATCGACCTCGCCGCGCCGAAGGAAGGCGTCTTCGCCATGCCGTCGGGCATCGCGGTCGTGAAGGGCTCGCCGCAGCAGGAGCTCGCCTTCGCCTATGTCAACGAGCTGCTCGGCGCCGAGCTGCAGAACAAGCTGGCGGGGCCGACCTTCTCGATCGGCACCAACAAGGCGGTGCCGAAGCCGGCGGGGCTGGGCGCCGACGTGAAGATCCACCAGATCGACTGGGCCAATGTCGCCGCCCAGCGCGGCGAGTGGATCAAGCGCTGGGATCGCGAGATGGCGATCTGAGCATGAGCCCCGGTTTCCTGTCCGTCGCGGGAGCAGCCAAGACCTTCGGCGCCGCCACCGTGCTCGACGGCGTCGATCTGTCGATGGCCCGCGGCGAGTTCGTCTCGCTGCTCGGTCCCTCGGGCTGCGGCAAGACCACGCTGCTGCGGATCGTCGCCGGGCTGATGCGGCCTGATCAGGGCCGCGTCGCGCTCGACGGGCAGGACATCACGAGGCTGCCGCCGCACAAGCGCGACGTCAGCGTCGTGTTCCAGAGCTATGCGCTGTTTCCGCATCTCACCGTGGCGGAGAATGTCGCCTTCGGCCTCAAGGCGCGCGGCGCGCCATCGGGCGAGATCGCGCCGGCCGTGAAGCGCTTCCTCGATCTCGTGCAGATGGGCGCCTATGCCGAGCGCTCGATCAAGGCGCTCTCGGGGGGCCAGCAGCAGCGCGTGGCGGTGGCGCGTGCGCTCGTCGTCGGGCCGAAGCTTCTGCTGCTCGACGAGCCCTTCTCGGCGCTCGACCGCAAGCTGCGCGAGACCATGCAGATCGACCTGAAGCGCCTGCTGCGCGAGGTCGGCACCACCGCGATCTTCGTCACACACGACCAGGACGAGGCGCTGACGATGTCGGACCGGATCGCGGTGATGCATCGCGGCCGGATCGAGCAGCTCGATACGCCGGCCGCCATCTATGCCAGACCGGCGACGCCCTTCGCGCTCGGCTTCGTCGGCCTCTCGACGCGGCTTCCCGGCACCGTCACCGATTCCACCAACGGCATCGTCACCGTTGCGACGCCGGCCGGGCCGCTGCGCGGCCCGGGCAACTTCCTGCCCGGCAGCCCGGTCCTGCTCGGAGTCAGGCCCGAGCGGATCGCGATCGACCATGGCGCCGCCAACCGGATCGAGGCGCCCCTCGCCGACGCCGCCTTCCAGGGGGCGCGGGTGCAGCTGCATTTCCAGGCTCCGCCCGACGGGCAGATCCTGGTCGAGACGCCGTCCCTGCCGGCTGCAGCGGGTCCCGGCACGTCGCTGAAGATGTCTTGGGCGATCGACGACACGCTGGTCTACCCAGCACCGAGCGCCGCGGCATGAGCGCCTCGCGACGCGTCGATCCCGTGCTGCTGCTGGCCCTGCCGGCAGTGCTTTATCTCGCCCTCGTCTACGGCGTGCCGCTGCTGATGCTGCTCGGCCGCAGCGTGCTCAGTGGCGGCGCGCCGTCGCTCGCCCCCTTCGTGGCCTTCCTGTCCGACCCCTTCAGCTGGACCGTGATCGGCAACACGCTGCGCATCGCGGTGCTGGTGACGCTGCTGTGCCTGCTGATCGGCTATCCGACGGCGCTCGCCCTGGCGCGGGCACGCGGCGCGGCTCAGGCGCTGATCCTGGTGGCGATCATCCTGCCGCTCTCGGTCGGCGTCGCGGTCAAGGCCTTCGCCTGGCAGATCGTGCTGCGGCGCGACGGCGTGGTCTCGCAACTGATGATGGGGCTGGGCCTGTGGAGCGAGCCGCAGCGCCTGCTCTTCACCGAGGCCGGCCTCGTGATCGGCGCGGCCAATGTCTTCGTGCCCTTCATGATCCTGCCGATCTATTCCGTCCTGAAGCTGGTCGATCCCCGGCTCGGCGAGGCGGCGGCGACGCTGGGCGCCTCGCCGCTCTACCGCTTCTTCAAGGTCGCCCTGCCCCTCTCGCTGCCCGGCATCGTCACCGGCGTCGCCTTCGTCTTCTCGATGGCGGCCTCGATGTATGTCATCCCCAACCTGCTGATCGGCGACCGTTTCCAGACGCTGGCGACGCTGACCGGGCGATCCTTCCTGTTCATGCGCAACGAGCAGCTGGGATCGACGACGGCGGTCGTCCTGCTCGTGCTGACGGTGGCCGTCGTGGTCGGCAGCGCCGCGCTCTCGAAGCGGCTGGGAGGCGCGTCGTGACGGCCATCGAGCGCATCGCCTCGGCCGTCGTCTGGGGTCTGGCCGCCTTCACGGTGGTCTTCCTGCTGACGCCGCTCGTCGTCACCGTGCTGGTGTCCTTCGGCTCTAGCGCCGTCTTCACCCTGCCGGCGCCGAGCTGGTCGCTGCGCTGGTACCAGGCGCTCGGCCGTTCGCGCGAGCTCTGGCCGGTGGTCGCCACCTCGGTCCAGCTCGCGGCGGCGTCGACTGCGATTGCGCTTCTGCTCGGAACGCTCTGCGCCATCGGCCTGCTGCGCGGCCAGTTCCGCGGCCGCGACGGCATCGTCACCTTCCTGGTCTCGCCGCTGATGCTGCCCGGCCTCGTCATCGGCATCGCGATGCTGGAGAGCTTCCGGGCGGCGGGCCTGCGCGACGTGTGGCTGAGCCTGATCCTGGCCCATGTCGTGATCACGCTGCCTTACGTGGTGCGCACCGTCTATGCGGCGCTCTCGCTGTTCGACTTCACGCTGATCGACGCCGCCCGCACGCTCGGCCTGTCCTATCCCAAGGCTGTTCTCAAGGTGCTGGTGCCCTCGCTCGCCCCGGCCTTCCTCACCTCGGGAATGTTCGCTTTCCTGGCGTCGATGGACAATTATCCGATCTCGATCTTCTTCACCGACGCCTGGACCAAGACATTGCCCATCCAGATGCTGCAATATGTCGAGGAGAGCCCCGATCCGACGATCGCGGCGATCTCCGCGCTCCTGATCCTGCTCGCCGCCGCCGTGCTCGTCATCGGCGACCGGCTGGTCGGCCTGCGCCGGATGGCCGATCTCTGATGGCTTCTCCGGTAAGCGACCGCGATTTCCGCGGCTATGGCGACGCCCCGCCCGCGATCCGCTGGCCGAACGACGCGCGGCTCGCCGTCTCCGTCGTCGTCAATGTCGAGGAGGGCGCGGAGCTCTCGATCGGCCAGGGCGACGAGCGCAACGAGAGCGTCTACGAGGTGGTCGAGGAGATCACCGGCGTGCGCGATCTCTGCATGGAATCGCATTTCGAATACGGCCCGCGCGCCGGCTGGCCGCGCATCCGCGCGCTGCTGAAGCAATATGGCGTGGCAGCGACGCTGAACGCCAATGGCCGCGCCGTCGCGCTCTCGCCCTGGCTGGTGCAGGAGGCGGTGGCCGACGGGCATGAGGTCGCAGCCCATGGCTGGCGCTGGGAGCGGCACGCCCATATGGACGAGGCCCAGGAGCGCGAGGCGATCGCGCGCGCGGTCGCGGCGATCACGGAGGCCGCCGGCACGCCCCCCGTGGGCTGGCATACGCGCTCGGCGACCTCGATCAACACCCGCCGGCTGCTCAAGGAGCATGGCGGCTTTCTCTATGATTCCAACGCCTACAATGACGACCTTCCCTTTCTGGTCGATGTCGAGGGCGAACCGCATCTGGTGCTGCCCTATGCCTTCGACACCAACGACATGCGCTTCCAGCGTGGCGGCGGCTTCGTCTTCGGCGACGATTTCGCGCGCTACTGCATCGACGCCTTCGACCGACTCTACGCAGAAGGCGGCACGGCGCCGCGGATGATGTCGGTCGGCCTGCACCTGCGCATCATCGGCCGGCCCGGGCGGATCGGCGGGCTCGAGCGCTTCCTGGCGCATGCGGCGTCGAAGCCCGGTGTCTGGTTCGCGCGCCGCGACGCGATCGCGCGGCACTGGCTGGCGGAGCTGGGGAAGAGTTGACGTCGTTTGCACGGCTTGAACGAGGAATGGCCGCATGACCCAGCGCGACCTCGAAGGCTATGCCGGCGCCTGGCCGGACTTCACCTGGCCCAATGGCCGGCGGCTCGCCGTCTCCGTGGTGATCAATTTCGAGGAGGGCGCGGAGCTTCAGGTCGGCGACGGCGATGCGCGCTCGGAAAGCATGGGCGAGGTGATCAGCGTCGTTCCCGCCGGCAAGCGCGACCAGGGCCAGGAGCAGATCTTCGGCTATGGCACGCGCGCGGGGCTCTGGCGCATGCTCGACGCGCTCGACGAGAGCGACATCCGCGCGACGATCTTCTTCTGCGGTCGCGCCGTCGAACGCTCGCCGGGGCTGGCGAAGGCGGTGGTGGCGCGCGGCCATGAGCCGGCGGTGCATGGCTGGCGCTGGCGGCCCCAGGCCGATTACGAGACGGCAGAGGCGGAGGCTGCGGACATCGACGCCTGCGTCGCCACCATCACCGCCGCGACGGGTGTCGCGCCGGTCGGCTTCTTCTGCCGCGGCGGGGAGAGCCCCTGGACGCGGGAGCTTCTGGCGCAGCGCGGCTTTCTCTACACCTCCAACGGCTTCGACGACGATTTGCCCTATTGGGACCGCGCACCGGGGCGCCCGCCCCTGCTCGTCGTGCCCTATGCGCTCGACAGCAACGACATGAAGTTCTTCCACCCGAACGGCTTCGTCCGTGCCCGCGAGATGGTGGAGTACGTCACCGACGCGCTCGACGTGCTCGAGGCCGAGGCCGCGCGGGGCCTGCCGCGGCTGCTCAATCTCGGCTTCCACCTGCGGATCGTCGGGCGCCCGGCGCGCTTCGCCGCCTTTCGCGACATCATGAACCTGCTGGCGGCCCGGCGCGACCGACTCTGGATCGCGACCCGCGCCGAGATCGCGCGCGCGTTCATCGCCGCCGTGCCGGAGAGTTCCTGATGCGCCTGCTGCTGATCAACCCCAACACCAATGCCGCCACGACCAACATGATGCGTGCCATCGCCCAGGCGGCAGCACCGGGCGGCACCGTGATCGACGCCATGAGCGCGCCCTATGGCGTGCCGCTGATCACGAATGAGGAGGCACTGGCCCAGTCGGCCAAGGCGGTGCAGGCGCTGACGGGGACGATCACCACCACCCCGCCGGACGGCGTCATCATCGCCGCCTTCGGTGATCCCGGCCTGGCGGCGCTGCGGCTTCGCCTCTCCTGCCCGGTCACAGGCATCGCCGAGGCCGGCATGGCCGAGGCGGGATCGGGCCGGCGGCCCTTCGCGGTGGTGACGACGACGCCCGATCTCGTCGCCTCGATCACCGGGCTCGCCCAGGCCTATGGCCATGAGAAGACGTTCCGGGGCGTAGCGCTGACAAAGGGCGACGTCCACGCGATCATGGCCGATCACGCCACGCTGGTGGAGGCGCTGGCCGAGGCCTGCAAGGAAGCGATCGAGACGCTGGGCGCGCAGGCGCTGGTGATCGGCGGCGGCCCGCTCGGCCAGGCGGCGCAATCCCTCTCGCTGCGCTTCCCCGTGCCGGTGATCGCGCCGATCCCCGCGGCGGTGCGGCTCGCGCAGAAGCGGGTTTCGCGGGGGCATTGAGCGTCGCTTCTGGAGACCGATGAACCTCCACCGTCATCTTGGACCAGCCGCGCAGCGGCGCAGGTCGGGATCCATCGGGGGGCTCCAACTGCGCCCGATGATGGATCCCGGTCGGCCTTCGGCCGCCCAGGATGACGGCCGCGATCGCTGAGCCCGGTATCCAGCAGGTGAGCCCGTCAGAAGCGCCCACTCGGGCGATAGAAGGGCTCGTCGCCCTGCCCGTCGAGATAGCCGTCGTAGAAGCGCCGGACATGCGGCAGCAGCGCCTGCGACAGGGCGATGCGGTCCCGCTCGGCCGGCGTCTTCGGCTTCGCCAGCGCCTCGGCGAGGCCGGCCAGAACAGCGTCGCGGTCGAGCCTGGTGAAGCGGCGCTCGCGATAGACGAATTCGCCGGCGATCATGACGCTGTGGACTGCCTTCGCCTTGGCACGCTGGACCAGCACCTCGACGAAGCCGAGGCCCTCGTCCTGATAGGGAAAGGTCACCGCCGGCCAGTCGAACATCACGAGGTCCGCCGCCATGCCCGGCTCCAGACGGCCGATGCGGCCGGCAAAAGGCGTCGTGCGCGCGCCGCCTTCGGTCGCCATGCGCAGCACCTGCGCCGGTGAGGGGTGGGGTGCGTCGATGCCCGGTTCGCGATGGGCGCGCAGGACGAGCCGCATCTCCTGCAGCATGTCGCGGTCGTCGTTGATGCCGGCCTCGTCGATGCCGATGGCGACGGGAATGCTGCGGGCGAGAAAGCGGTTGACCGGGGCGACGCCGCTCTTCAGCCGGAAATTCGAACTGCAGTTGTGGCAGATGCAGACGCCGCGATCGGCCGCGAGCTCGATATCGGCCTCGCTCATCCAGACGCCATGGCCGATGGTGAAATGCGGGCCGAGCAGGCCGAGCCGGTCGAGATGAGCGAGCGCCGAGCCGCCCGTGCGCTTGCGGGCATAGGCCTTCTGATACGGCGTCTCCAGCACATGCATGTGGACCGGCAGCCCGGTGCGGCGCTGCAGCTCGCCGGTGACCTCGAGGGCTTCCTCCGAGAGCCAGTGCAGGTTGGCGGGCGCGATCTGGATGCGGATGCGGTCACCGTTGCCATGGCGCGCCAGCAATTCGTCGAAAACCGCGACCTGGTCGGCGAGCGGGACGGTGAAGCGCTGGAAGAAGGCACTCGCCGCCGGACGCAACTCCTCCGGCAGGCGGGCGACGAAATCCTGGTCGGCCTCGTAGACGAGCCGGTTCTGGTCGCGCAGCGCCATCGAGTAGGAGGCGCGCATGCCGATATCGCGATAGGCGCTGATGACCTTCTCGGCGGCAGCAAGGATGTCGGCCGGCGTACCCGGCGCGCGGCTGTGGAGATGCTGAACGGTGGTGACGCCGCTCTCGATCATTTCGAAGGCGGAAAACAGCGTGTCGGCATAGAGATCGACATCGCGCAGCGCGATGCGGCTGGCGAACCAGAGCTCCAGCGGGTGGTCCGGCGAGCCGAGTTGCAGCGGCGTCAGGCCGACATGGTGATGCGCGTTGACGAAGCCCGGCGTGATCGCGAAGTCGCGCCCGCCGGTCACGGTCGCTTCGGGATAGGCCGCCTTCAGATCGGCGAGCGGCCCGGTCGCGAGGATCGCCCCCGCCTCGCAGGCGACGCCGGCATCCTGCAGCAGGACCGGCTCGCCTGCGGCGTCGAAGCCGGTGAGGAGCGTCCCGCCCCAGATGATCTGCACCGCCATTCCTATTCGTCCAGCAGCCGCAGCCGCGTCAGACGGCTGGGATTGCTCTCGGCCAGCAGGATGTCGCCGCCCGGCATGCCGTAGATTCCATGCGCGCCGTTGAGGAAGGGGCGGCAGCGGCCGAGGCGCTCGCCATGGGGGCCGATCTTCTGCAGGGTCGGCTGCGTGTCGGTGACGTAGGTGTTGCCGTCCTTGTCGCCCCAGATCGCGACGGGGTCGCGGAAATGGCTCCAGGTCGCGAGATGCTGGCCATTTCGGTTGAAGACCTGGACGCGGTTATGCGTCCGGTCGACGACGACGACGCGTCCATCGGCATGGGTCCAGAGCGCATGCGGCCATCCGAACTGGCCTTCGCCCGAGCCGTGCTCGCCCCAGCTCTGGAGATGGACGCCATAGGCCGAAAAGCGATGGATGCGGCTCGCGGCATAGCCATCGGCGACATAGATGTCGCCCCAGGCCGAGACATGCACGTCGGTCGGGTGGTTGAAGGGCGAAAGCGGCTCGCCGCGCTGGCCAAGGCCGCCCAGGCGCTCGCCGCTCGCCGAGCAGATGACGATCTCGTGCATGTCGCGATCGACGCAGAGGAGACGCCCCTGCGCATCGACCGTGAGCATGTGGGAATCGGCGATCAGGTCGCCGCCCCAGCCGCCGAGATAGTCTCCCTCGGGCGACAATTCGACCACGCGCGGATCGTCGGGTTGGGTCAAAGGATCGTGCCGCAGCATGACGAAGACATGCCCGCGGGCATCGACCGTCACATCGGTGACGAAGCCGGCATTCTCCGGCCAGGAGCCGAAGGGCCGCTCGATCAGGTAGCGCGTATCGCCGAGGGCGACGATGAGGTCGGGCTTGGGCAAGGCTTTTGTCTTTCCGTCCATCAGAGAGCAATCGTCATTCCGGGCCAGCGCAGCGCAGACCCGGAATCCATCATAGAACGCCGTACCCTACGATGGATTCCGGATCGGCGCCGTGGAGCCTGTCCTCGGGCCTGCCGAAGGCAGGACCCGGGGGCGGCTTGTCCGGAATGACGGCCGAGGGGGCTGAGCATGACGCGTGTCAGGCTGGCTGGAAAGGATGCGTCTTCGCCCAGTGCTTCGCAATGTCGAGCCGACCGGTCACCCAGACGCCCTCGTGCTTCTGGACATAGTCGAGGAAGCGCGCGAGGCCGGCCGCGCGGGCCGGATGGCCGATCAGGCGCATATGCAGGCCGACCGACATCATCTTGGGCTGGGTCGCCCCTTCCGCATAAAGCATGTCGAAGGCGTCCTTGTGCCAGTCGAAATAGTCGTTCGAGGTGGCGAAGAAGCCCGAGCCGAACTTGCCGTCATTGTTGACGAGCGAATATGGCACGACGAGATGCGGCTTGCCGTCGACCACCTTCCAGTAGGGCAGTTCGTCGTCATACGCGTCGGAATCATAGAGGAAACCACCCTCCTCCACGACGAGCCGGCGCGTGTTCACGCTCGGCCCATAGCGGCAGTACCACCCGAGCGGACGCTCGCCGACCGTGGCTTCGAGCGAGAGGATGGCCTTGCGGATATGCTCGCGCTCCTCGGCCTCCGTCAGATCGTAATGCTTGATCCAGCGCCAGCCATGGCAGCAAACGTCGAAACCGGACGCCCGGATCGCGGCCGCCGCCTCCGGATTGCGCTCGATGGCGAGCGCGCAGCCGAACACCGTCATGGGCAGGCCGCGCTCCTGGAACAGCCGCATCAACCGCCAGAAGCCGACACGGCTGCCATAGGCGAACATGCCCTCGCCGGCGAGGTCACGGCCCTTGACCCCGGTCGGCAGGCCGTTGGCCTCGGTCAGGCCGAGTTCGGTGTAGCCCTCGCCGTCCTGGATGGAGGGCTCGGAACCTTCCTCGTAGTTCATCACGAAGTTGATCGCGATGCGGGCGCCACCCGGCCATTGCGGATTGGGCGGGTTGGCGCCGTAGCCGATCAGGTCGCGGTCGTAGGTCATGTCAGTCTCCATCCCGCAGGCATGCTGCCGAACACGTCATTCTCGGGCGGAGCGAAGCGCAGACCCGAGAATCTCCGGCACGAGATGCTCGGGTCGAGCCCGAGCATGACGCGCCATATCGCCGTGCGAAGCTTCACCCGCTCATCCGCCGCGTCAGGCCGGTCAGGCGGTCCATCACGATCATCAGGATCAGCGTCGCCAGGATCAGCACGCCGGCGATGGCGGCGATGCGGACGTCGAGCGTCGTCTCCATCATCCCCCACATCCGGATCGGCAGCATGGCCGTGCGCGCGGTCGAGAGGAAGAGCGAGACCGGGACATTGTCCATCGAGGAGATGAAGGCGAGGAAGCAGCCTGCCGCGATCCCTGGCGCGATCAGCGGCAGGGTGATGCGGCGGAAGCCGTAGAGGCGGCTGGCACCGAGATTGGCGGAGGCCTCGAGCAGGGCCGGATCGAGCTGCGACAGGCTCGCCAGCGTGGTGCGGAAGACGAAGGGCGCGATCACGACGAGATGGCCCGCGATCAGCAGGTTGAGCGAGGGCCTGATGCCGAGCACCGAGAAGAACATCAGCGCGGCCAAGCCGTAGGACAGCGTCGGCAGCACCAGCGGCGACAGGAAGCTCGCCTCCAGCACGCGCGCCGAGGGCCGCGCGACCCGTGAGATCGCCAGCGCCGCGAAGACGGCGAGCACGCAGCCGATCGCGGTGGCGAGACCGGCGACCCAGAGGCTGTTCAGCGCGGCGGTGTGAATCTGGGCCGAGCGGGCGGTGTCGAACAATTCGCCGTACCAGCGCAGCGACAGGCCGGGCGGCGGGAATTTCAGCGTCTGCGAGGTGGTAAAAGAGGTCGCGATTACGACCAGCACCGGCCCGACCAGGATGAGGATGCCGAGTCCCGCGAGCAGGCCGATGATCCAGGAATAGCCGATGTCACCGAGCGTGGACCGCTGCATGGCCTGTTCCTCAGCTCGTCCTGGCGAAGCGGCCGAGCCAGCCGAGCGCCATGATGCCCGCCAGCACGGTGAAGAGCAGCGTCAGCGAGGCGACTGCCGCGAAGGGCCAGTTATAGACCACCATCGACTGCTGCCAGATCAGCGAGGGCAGATAGACCAGCCGCGCCCCGCCGATCACCGATTGCGAGATGAAGGCGGTCGTCGCCGAGGCGAAGACCAGCGTCGCGCCGGCGATCCAGCCCGGCAGCGTCAGCGGCAGGATCACCCGGAAGAAGGTTCGCCATTTCGAGGCGCCGAGCGCGCGTGAGGCATCGACCAGGTTCTGGTCCATCTGGTTCATGATGGTCAGGAGTGGCAACAACATCAGCGGCATCTCGATCTGCGTCAGCGCGATGACGAGGCCGAGCTCGGTCTGGAGCAGATTGAGCGGGGTCGAGGTCAGCCCGAGCCCGATCAGCGTCTGGTTGAGCACGCCCTCGCGCGCCAGGATCACGATCCAGGCGAAGGTGCGGATCACGACCGAGGTCAGCAGCGGCATCAGGATGATGAAGATCAGCAGCCGCTGCACGCGCGGACTCGACGCCCGGAAGACCAGCGCGAGCGGATAGGCCAGCAGCGTCGTCGCCAGCACGGCGAAGACGCCGAGCTTGAGCGTGTCGAAGATCACCTTCCGGTAGAAGGCATCGCCATAGAACTTCGTCCAGGAATCGAACCCCAGCCGCGTCTGCTCGGCATCGGCATAGAAGCTGATGCCGAGCAGGATCGCAAAGGGGGCGGCGAAGAAGGCGAGATAGGTCAGGCCGAGCGGCGCCGCGAGGCGCCAGTCGACCCTGGCTCCCGGAACGCCACCGCTCCCGGCGGCCGCTGCAGCCATGCCCGCCATCGTGGGATCCTACTTGGTGATTTCCTTGTTGAATCGCTCGATCCAGGCGGCGCGCTGCGGGTTGATCACCGTCCAGTCATGCGTGACCATCGTCGCCAGTTCATCGAGCGACTTGATGTCGAGCGTCTCGACCAGCTTCACGTCCTTGTTGATCGGGACCATGTTGTAGGGCTGCTTCTGCAGCTCGGCCTGAACATCCGACGAGATCGCGGTGTCGATGTACTTGTAGGCGTTGGCGACGTTGTCGGCGCCCTTCACGATGTGCAGCGTGGTCTGGAAGGTGATCGCGCCGGTCTCGGGCTTGATGAACTCGATATCGACGCCACGACCCTTCAGCGTCGCGACCGTGTTGGTGTTGGTGTACATGATGTCGATCTGGCCCTGCTGGAA
Source organism: Methylobacterium sp. CCH7-A2 (assembly GCF_001557075.1). Taxonomy (NCBI): domain Bacteria; kingdom Pseudomonadati; phylum Pseudomonadota; class Alphaproteobacteria; order Hyphomicrobiales; family Methylobacteriaceae; genus Methylobacterium; species Methylobacterium sp. CCH7-A2. Next base: position 9,897 of record NZ_LSKN01000123.1, on the reverse strand, counting down.
CAGGCCGGGCATGGCGGCGGGCGCGGCGACCGCGGCCGCCTTCGACACCGCCTTCTTCAGCTCGGCGAAGACCGGCTCGACATTGGTGGCGGAGCCGCCGAAGACCTTCGCCATCTCGATGATCGAGACCGTGCCGAAGGTGGTCTGGAAGCCGGTCAGGCCCAGCCGCTCGACATAAGGCGACTTGAACAGGTCGGCCCAGCCCTTGGGAGGCGTGGCGAACTTCTTCGGGTTGTAGGCGATGCCGACGACCTGGGCGTTGCAGGTCACGCCATGCGACTTGATCAGGCCCGTCGGGATCTTCGCGGCGTTGGCCAGCTTGGCGGGATCGATCGGCTCGAACAGGCCGGCGGCCTGCGCCGCCGCGGCCGGGCCGGGATCGAGCACGAAGCAGTCGAAGGGCGGCACGCCGCGCGCCGCGCGCACCTTGGCGACCTGATCGACGGCGAACAGCGCGTCGAAGGCGACGTCGACGCCGGCGTTCTTCTTGAGCGCCGGAGCGACGACGCCGCGATAGGCTTCTTCCCAGGTGCCGGGATAGATCGCGGCGGTGAGGCTGCCGGAGGCGCTGGCGCGCAGCGGCAGGAGCGACGCCAGGCCGAGCGCGCCCGCGCCGGCCAGGAGATCTCGACGGTTCATCTGTGTCATCGGCAGGGGCTCCGGTTCAGGGTTGGGCGGCAAAGAGGACGGGGCGGGCATGGTCGGCGAGGCCGCAGAAGGTCGTGCCCGAGCGGCCCGAGGCCATGCCGGGACGGCGCGGCATCGCGATCTTCAGCGAGGCGCCGTCGGCACTGGTGACGTCGTGGATCAGCTCACCGCCGATCGGCAGGCTGAGCTTGAGCTCGACCGGGAAGCGGCCCTCCCCGGCCTCGTCGGCGAGCCGCATCTGCTCGGGGCGGACCGAGACGAGAACCGGCTGGCCGGGTGCGAAGCGGGCGGCGGACGGCACCGTCCAGGCGGCACCGTTGCCGAGCGTCACCGCGTAGCCGCCCTCGACAGGCGCCGCGATCTGCCCGCTGAGGAGGTTGCTGGAGCCGATGAAGCTGTTGACGAACAGCGTGGCGGGCTCGTCATAGACCTGAACCGGCGTGCCGAGCTGCTCGATCTTCCCCTGGCTCATCACGGCGATGCGGTCGGCGATCGCCATCGCTTCGTCCTGGTCGTGCGTGACCATGATCGCGGTCAGGGCGAATTGGCGCTGCAGCCGCTTGATCTCGATCTGCATGTCGAGCCGCAGGTTCTTGTCGAGGGCCGCGAAGGGCTCGTCGAGCAGCAGGATGCGCGGCCGCATGGCGAGTGCCCGCGCCAGCGCAACGCGCTGCTGCTGCCCGCCGGAGAGCTGCTTGGGCTTGCGGTCGGCGAAGCCCGCCATCTGGACGGTGGCGAGCATCTCCTCGACGCGCTGGGCCTGCACGCTGCGGCTCTCGCCGCGGGCGGCCAGCCCATAGGCGATGTTCTCGGCCACCGTCATGTGCGGGAACAGCGCGTAGTTCTGGAAGACGATGCCGATCTCGCGGCGGTTGGGCGGCAGGGTGTCGATCGGGCGGCCATCGATCAGGACCTTGCCGTTGCCCTGCTGGATGAAGCCGGCGACGATCCGCAACAGGGTGGTCTTGCCGCAGCCGGAGGGGCCGAGCAGCGCGACGAGTTCGCCGCCCTTGACCTCGAGCGTGACGTTGTCGACCGCCAGCCCGCCGCCATAGCTGTGCGTGATGCCGTCCAGCGTGAGCGGCTGGGCGGAGATCGAAGCGTCGGAGGCAGGCGCAGCCATTGTGATGACGACATTCCTCGGCCGGTGGGGCGCCACAAGCCAGCAACAGCCGTGCCAACCGCAGCCGGCCTCGTTCCGGCGAACGCGGCCGTCCGACGCCCCCCGATTCGTGCAGCGGGCGGACGCGGGCCGGCCTTCTGCGGCGGCGGCGCATGCTTGCGCGCCATCTGCCTGTTTGCGCGGCAGTCGCGGCCGGCGCCCGCCGCGCGCCGGTGCGGATGGGCAGCGCGACATGGCGGGCATGCCCGCGGTGAATGGCCCAGCCGCTCCCCGGCGGACCGAGGTCATTGCCTGTGCCCGGCGGCTCCAGCACTGTCTCGCCCGAGCCGGCGGTCCCGCCGGATACGAACCTCGTAGCGCCTACCAGGATGGCTCCATGTCGTTGACCCCCGCGCCAGAGACGGAGCAGCCGGTGCTTGCGATCTCTCCGGAGCGACTGGCGGCCGCCGTCGCGGCGCAGCGCGGCCTCGCCGAGCGCCTCTTTGCGAGACTGGCCGAGGGCAGCCCCGGAAACCCCGGCATCATGCGCGACACCTATGGCGCGGGCGAGGATTTCGGCCATCGCGTCTTCGCGGAGGCCGCCGCAGCGGCGGGGCTCGCGGTGACCACCGACGCCGCGCTCAACACCTATGCGACCTGGCGCGGCAGCGATCCGTCAGCCCCGGCGATCCTGATGGGATCGCATCTCGACAGCGTGCCCCACGGCGGCAATTTCGACGGCGCCGCCGGCGTGGTGGCGGGTCTCGTCACGCTGGCTGCGCTCCGGACTCTGGGCGTGGCTCCGCGACGCGACCTGACGGTGATGGGTGTCCGCGCGGAGGAGAGCGTCTGGTTCCAGGTGTCCTATATCGGCAGCCGCGGCGCGCTCGGAACGCTGCCCGAGGGCGCGCTGGAGGCCAAGCGCATCGATACCGGCCGCCCCCTCGCCGACCATATCCGGGACTGCGGCGGCGACCCCGAGGCGATGCGGCGCCGCGAGCGCAGCCTCGATCCCGGCCGGATCCGGGCCTTTCTGGAAGTCCATATCGAGCAGGCACCGAGCCTGGTCGAGGCCGGATTCCCGATCGCGATCTGCACCGGCATCCCCGGCAATTTCCGCCATCCGAATGCGCGCATTCTCGGCCGCTACGATCATGTCGGCACGCCCCGGCGCTTCCGCCGCGACGCGGCCATGGCCGGCATGGCGCTGGCGGCGGAACTCGATGCGATCTGGGCCGAGCACGAGGCGCGCGGTGAGGGAATGGCCGTGACCTTCGGGCGCTTCCACACCGATGCCGACAAGCACGGCATGACCACCGTTCCGGGCGAATTCCGCTTCAGCCTCGACGTGCGCGCCTATGACGAGGCGGTGCTCGCCCGCGTGGAGGCGCGGATGCATGAGGCGATCGCGCGGATCGAGGCCGAGCGCAGCGTCGTGTTCGACCTGGGAACGCGCGCCTCGGCTGCGGTCGGGCCGGTCGATCCCGGTATCCGGACGGCGCTGACGGATGCGGCGGAGCGGCTCGGCATTCCCGCCATGCCGCTGGGCAGCCCGGCCTCGCATGATTCCGCCGCGTTTGCCACTGCGGGCGTGCCCGTGGCGATGTTGTTCGTGCGCAACGAGCACGGCAGCCACAACCCGCTGGAGGCGATGGCGATCGACGATTTCATGGCCGCGGCTACCGTGCTCGCGCAATGGGTCGCCGACAACGCCGGCTGAGCGGCCGCGCCGGGCCGGCCGTCAGGCCAGCATGCGCGTGTCGCCGCAGACCGAGATCTCCTGCCCCGAGATCGTCTTCGCGAAGGGCGAGGCGAGGAAGACGATCTGCTTCGCGATGTCGGCGGGATCGACAAATTGCTTGATCGAGACGCCGGCGAAGAGGCGCTGCGTCATCTCCTCATGCGAGACGTTGAAGCTGCGCGCCTTGTTGGCGATGACGCTCTGGATGCGCGGCCCCTCGACGAGGCCGGGGCAGATCGCATTGGCGCGGATGCCGAATTCGCCCAATTCGGCGGAGAGCGCCTTGGTGAAGCCTATCACGCCCCATTTCGCCGCCGCATAGGGCGAGCGCAGCGGGAAGCCGTGCTTGCCGGCCTGGCTGGAGAGATTGACGATCGAGGCGTTCTTCGACTGCTTGAGATGCGGGACCGCGAGCCGCGTGCAGTTGAACTGCCCGGTCAGATCGATCGCGACGCACGAATCCCAGTCTTCCGGCGCGATCTCGTCGACGCGTCCCGTCGGGCCCGCGATGCCGGCATTGTTGACCAGGCAGTCGAGCCCGCCCAGCGCCGCCAGCGCCTCCTCCATCAACCGCGCGACGGCGGCCCGGTCCGAGACGTCGCAGACCGACTGCGTCATCGCCGGGTCGCTCTTTGCCATGTCGGCGAGCGCGGCATGGTCGACGTCGCAGATATGGACCTTCGCGCCCTCGGCCGCGAAGGCACGCGCCGTGGCGCGGCCGATGCCGTTGGCGCCGGCCGTCACCAGCACGCGCAGCCCCTCGATCTGCAGATCCATTCCGTGTCTCCCCGTCAGGCCCGAAGCTGGCCCGTTTCCTCGATATGGGCGGCGGCGGCCGCGATGTCGTCTTCCAGCGCCGCGCGGGCGGCCGGCGCGTCCCGGCGGCGCACGGCCTCCAGCAGTCGGGCATGGGCCTGCATCGCGCTGCCGCCCTCGAGCCTCCGCGGCTCGTGGCGCATGTCGAGATTGAGGATCGGCCCGGCCTTGAGCCAGAGCCGCTCGATCATCTCGATCAGGCTCGGCATCGCGGCCGCCTCATAGAGCGCGAAATGCAGGTCGCGATTGGCGGCGACGGCCGCGGCGCTGTCGGGCGGATCGGCGCTCGCCGCCTGGCGGAAAGCCGCATCGAAGGCTGCGATCCGGTCTATGTCGGCGGGCCTCGCCTGCCGCGCCGCCTCCTCAGCCGCAAAGCCCTCGACGACGAGGCGCAGCCGCGTCAGTTCGCGAAACTGCGCCAGCGAGAGCACGGGCACGCGCACCGCCCGCCCGGGCAACACTTCGAGCGCGCCATCGGCCGCGAGCCGGCTGACCGCCTCGCGCACCGGCATCATCGAGACGCCGAGCGCTTCGGCGACGCGGCGCAGCGAGAGTTTCTCGCCGGGCGCCAGACGGCCCGCAACCAGCAGCGCACGCAATTCGCCCGTGACGCGCTCGCCGAGCGTCTCACGCGCCAAGGCGCCGATGGCATCGAGCGCGGATGAGTCTGCGTCGCCCGGGGAAGCCGGGCGCTCGGTGGCGCTTCGCAAGGGCTGGACAGCGGCGGTCATGTCTGCCAACCTAACTGTGATCACAGATCACGACAAGCGGCGTCAGACCGCTGATCAACATCCGCCGACGCCCCAACGGTGCGGCATCCGTTCTGGGAGGAACGCTCATGTCAGACCTGTCGAAGACGAACCGACTCTCGCGCCGGCAGGCGCTCGCCGGCCTCGGTGCCGGCACCGCCGCCGGCCTGATCGCCAGCCCCTCGATCATCCTGGCGCAGACGCCTGACGCGATCCGTTTCGGCCATCTGACGCCACGGACGGGCTTTCTCGGCCCGCTCGGCGAGTATGGCGTCATGGCGGTCGATCTCGCGGTCGAGGAGATCAATGCGGCCGGCGGCGTCAACGGCCGCAAGCTCGAGGCGCTGAAGGAGGATTCGGTCAATCCGCAGACGGCCTCGACCAAGGCCGAGCGCATGATCGAGCGCGACAAGGTCACCTGCATCCTCGGCGAAATCTCCTCGGCCTCCTGCCTGACGATCTCGCAGGTCGCGGCGCGCAACAAGACGCTCTTCGTCAACACCGGCGGCAATTCGGACGCACTGCGCGGCGAGAGCTGCAACCGCTACATGTTCCATGTCGAGCACCAGAACTCGATGTATGTGAAGAGCTGCGGCCGCTCGCTGATGGCGCAGGGGCTGGTGAAGGGCAAGAAGTGGTTCTCGCTCACCGCCGACTACGCCTTCGGCCATGACCTGCTCAAGGTCGCCAAGCGCTTCATGGAGGCCAATGGCGGCCAGTTCGCCGCCGACAAGCTGGTGCCGACGGACGCGACCGACTTCTCGGCGCTGCTGCTGGAAATCCGCGCCGCCAAGCCCGACCTCGTGATCTCGAACCTCGCCGGCAACCAGATCACCAACTTCCTCAAGCAATATGCCGAGTTCGGACTGACCTTCCCGGTCGCCGGCTTCGGCTTCGACACGGCGCTGGCCTGGGCCGCGGGCAAGGACAATTTCGCCGGCATCTGGCCCTGCGTCTGGCACCATCTGATCGACACCCCCGGCACAAAGGCCTTTGTCGCCGCCTTCACCAAGAAGTACGGCAAGCCGCCCGAGAACCAGGCCTGGGGCGACTACATGGCCGTGAAGATCATGGCGCAGTCGATGAACGAGCTGAAATCGACGGAGACGGCCAAGATCCTGGAGCATTGGGAAAAGGGCGCCAAGTTCGACGTGCTCAAGGGCCGGCCCGGCTATTTCCGCGCCTCGGACCACCAGCTCATCAGCGAGATGTACACGATCACCGCGCTGCCGCCGGCCCAGGTCAAGAACCCATGGGACCTCTTCACCTCCTCACCCGCCGTGCCCGGCCCGAACGAGGACATGGAGGTCATCGCCACCAGCGGCGACGAGGCCGTCTGCAAGATGAGCTGAGGGTCCATCCGTCATTCTCGGGCGGCGCGCAGCGCCGACCCGGGAATCTCATGACGAGAGAAGCTCCGGGTCTCCGAGATGGTCGGGTCAAGCCCGACCATGACGCGCCACGCTGAAGGCCTCTTCCTGCAGCGCGCATTCCGATAAAGGCCAATCCTTGCTCACCCTCTTCATCCAGCAGGTGCTGAACGGGCTGCTCGACGGGGTCTATTACCTCCTGATCGCGCTCGGCCTGTCGCTGATCTTCTCGCTGGGCGGCATCGTGAACCTGGCGCATGGCGCCTTCTACGCGATCGGCGCCTATCTCACGATCGTGCTGGCCCCGCATATCGGCTTCGGCGGCGCGATGGTGGCCTCGCCCGTGCTGGTCGCGCTGATCGGCATCGTCGTCGAGCGCGGGCTCTTTCAGCGATTTTACAGATCCGATCCAATTCTCTCGCTGCTGCTCACTTTCGGGCTCGCCATGGTGGCGGAGCAGTCGCTGCGGATGATCTTCGGAGCGCCGCCGCTCTCCTTCTCGATCCCGCGTGAGCTGCGCGGCCAGATCTTCATCGGCGACTTCATCTATTCGCGCTACCGGGCGATGCTGCTCCTGATCGCGGCCGGCTGTGTGCTGGGCCTGTGGTTCCTGCTGCAGCGCACTGCCTTCGGCCGCGTCGTGCGCGCCGGCGTGCAGAACCCCGACATGGTCGGCGCGCTCGGGATCTCCTTGCAGCCCTACATGGTCGCGGTCGCCGGCATCGGCATCGGGCTCGCGGGCCTGGCCGGCGTGCTGCTGGCGCCGATCTATTCGATCCATCCCGCCATGGGGCAGGAGATCATCACGCCGGCCTTCGTCGTCGTCGTCATCGGAGGCCTGGGCTCCTTCTGGGGCGTGGTGGTGGCCGCGCTGATGGTCGGGCTGGTGAAGGGCATCACCATCGGGCTTGGCTACACGCAGTGGTCGACGGCCGTGATCTACCTGATGATGCTGCTCGTCCTGCTGTTCCGGCCCCGCGGCCTGTTCGGCGAACGCATCCAGCGTTTCGAGTGAGGCCGCGATGACTCCCCTTCAGCGCGATCACGCGCCTCTCCTCATCGCAGCGACCGGCCTCGTCGCCCTGCCCTTCCTGATGGATGTCATCGGGCTCGGCACGACCTCGGCGACCGAGATCGTCGTCTTCGCCATCGCCTGCATGGCGCTGAACATCCTCGTCGGCACCACGGGTCTGGTCTCCTTCGGCCATGGCGCCTGGTTCGGGCTCGCCGCCTATGCCGCAGGGCTGATCCAGCGCAACTGGCTGCCGGGCCAATTCGCCCTGCCGATCCTGCTGGCCGTGCTCTTCGTCGGGCTGATCGCGTTTGCTTTCGGGGCGCTGATTCTGCGGCGCAAGGGCGTCTATTTCTCGCTGCTGACGCTGGCACTCGCCGCGATGACCTACTCCGTCGCCTTCCGCTGGACGGCGGTGACGGGCGGCGAGGACGGGCTCGGCGGCATCACGCGGCCGCTCTTCCTCGGCATCGATTTCGAGGAGGCGTCGCGCTTCTATGTCCTCGTCGCGCTGATCGGCTTGGCCGTCGTCTATGGTCTCTGGCGCTTTCATCGCTCGCCTGTCGGCACCGTGCTGGTGGCGATCCGCGAGAACGAGCAGCGGGCGCGTTTCCTCGGCTACGCCACCGACCGCTACAAGCTGATCGCCTTCACGCTCTCGGCGGCGCTGACGGGACTCGCCGGCTCGCTGCTGCTGTTCAACAACCGGATGACCTCGGCCGAGCCGATTTCGGTCGCGTTCTCCGGCGAATTGCTGGCGATGGTCGTGATCGGCGGCATGCGCTCGTTTCTCGGGCCGGCGCTGGGTGCGCTGTTCTTCGTGATCTTCCGCGACTATCTCTCCAGCCTCACGCCGAACTGGCTGTTCTGGTTCGGCCTGCTCTTCGTCGGCTTCATCGTGTTCTCGCCGACCGGCATCGTCGGCTTCGGCGAGCGGCTCCTGCGACCCTTCCGCAAGTCGGTCGTGGGCGATGCTGCGATGGCGGAGCGCAAGGCCGGCACCGTGACGCTGCCCGCCTTCATGAGGCCGGCCGACCCGACCGATGGCACGATCCTGACGGCGCGCGGTCTCGCGAAGAGCTTCGGGGGGATCAAGGCGGTCGAGGGCGTGGACATCACCATGGCCGACCGCAAGCTGCATGCGCTGATCGGCCCCAATGGCGCGGGCAAGACCACGGCCTTCAACCTGATCTCGGGGCTGTTTCCGCCCGATCGCGGCGAGGTCAGGCTGCGCGAGCGCGCGATCGGCGGGATGTCGCCCGAGGCAATCACGCAAGCCGGGATCGGCCGCGCCTTCCAGATCACCAACCTCTTCCCGACCCTGTCGGTCGAGGAGAATGTGCGGCTCGCCGTCCAGGCCCGTGCCGAGGCGCGCTTCGGCTTCTGGCGGCCGGCCGGCGCGCTCGCCGAGGTCAACGCGCAGACCGCGACCGTGATCGATACGATGGGCCTGCGCGGCATCGAGACGGCGGAGGCCGGATCGCTGAGCTATGGCGGCCAGCGCCTGCTCGACATGAGCCTCGCACTCGCGACGAAGCCGCGCGTGCTGCTGCTCGACGAGCCCTTGGCGGGTCTGGCGGCCGCCGAGCGCGAGCGTGTCGGCAACCTGATCAAGTCGATTTCGACCGACCTGCCGGTGCTGCTGGTCGAGCACGATATCGACCGCGTTTTTGCCATCGCCGACCATGTCACCGTGATGAACGAGGGCTCGGTTCTGGTCGACGGCACGGTCGAGGATGCGCGCTCCTCGCCGCGGGTGCAGGAGGTCTATATCGGCTCGGGCGCGCATGCGCTGGCCGAGAAACCGCGCCAGAGCGCCGCGCGCAGCCCCGTCCTGCTCGGCCTCGACAAGGTCGATACCTTCTACGGCAAGAGCCACATCCTGCGGCAGGTCTCGCTCGACGTGCATGAGAACGAGATCGTCGCGCTGCTCGGCCGCAACGGCGCCGGCAAGTCGACCCTACTGAAGACCATCACCGGCATCGCCCCGCCGGCGAGCGGCACGATCACGCTCGCGGGCCGGGACATCGCCGGGCAGCCGCCCGCCGCGATCGCGCGCGCCGGCATCGCCTATGTGCCGCAGGGCCGCGGGCTTTTCGCGGGCATGAGCGTCAAGGACAATATGGAACTCGGGCGGCTCAAGCGCGTCACCGGCAACGGCACGCATTGGGACGACGAGAAGATCTTCGCCTTCTTCCCGCGCATCAAGCAGCGCTGGCATTCGCCCGCCGATTATCTCTCGGGCGGGGAGCAGCAGATGGTGGCGGTGGCGCGCGCGCTCTCGGGCGACACCCGCGTGCTGCTGCTCGACGAGCCCTTCGAGGGGCTGGCGCCGGCCGTCGTCGAGGAGCTGTTCGAGGCCTTCGACAAGCTCCGCCAGGAGATCGGGATCGTCATCGTCGACCACCATCTCGACCTCGCGCTCGCCCTCTCCGACCGGGCCGTGGTGCTGGAGCGCG
>NZ_LSKN01000122.1:0-65682 GCF_001557075.1 Methylobacterium sp. CCH7-A2 | reverse complement strand
CTCGATGGGCGGTTTATAGGCGGGGCCCTCACTCACTGTCAACACGGTTTTTGAAAAAACTTCGCGTCGGAGCGCCCGCATCATGTGAGCGGGGTCGCTTTGGGCTCATTTCCAGCCCCTGATCGCCGGATTCACGGCGTTGGGACGCGACTTTTCCCGCTATTCCGAATTTTTCGAATCTCACCGTCGCGGCACGCAAACCCTATCGCGACGCGCGCGACGGTTTCGTGACACTCACGCACGGTTGAGCCTTCCGCCCGTCAACGGCCGGGGCACACCGGTTGTTCCCGGCAGGCTGAGCGGCAGGCTCTTCACGGACCGGATGGCGAGATAGGCGAAGAGCTGCGCCTCGAGCGCGTCGCCATCCCAGCCCGCGGCCTCGACCGGCTCGACGGGGACACCGAGCCGGGTTCTCAGACGCTGCATCAGATGGTGGTTGAGCCGCCCGCCCCCGCCGACCAGCCAGCGACGCGGCGCACGCGGCACGTGACGCAGGGCCGCGACCAGGCTCTCGACCGTGAAAGCCGCCAGCGTCGCGGCGCCATCGGCATCGGAGAGCGGCTCGACGATCTGGGCGCGGCGATGAAACTCGTTGCGGTCGAGCGATTTCGGCGCGGGCCTGTCGAAGAACGGGTTCTCCATGAAGGCCGCGACGAGATCCTCATGGATCCGGCCGCTCGCGGCCAGCGCCCCATCCGCATCATAGGGTCGCCCGAGGCGGCGCAGGACGAAGTCATCGAGCAGCGCGCTCGCCGGGCCGGTGTCGAAGGCGATGACCTCCTCACCCTCGATCCAGGTGACATTGGCGACGCCGCCGAGGTTCAGCACCATCACGGGCTGCTCCATCCCCTGCGCCAGCGCCCGATGATAGAGCGGCGCGAAGGGAGCGCCCTCCCCGCCGGCTTCGACATCGGCATGGCGGAAGCGGTCGACGGTCGCGATGCCCAGCGCCGCGGCGATGGCGGGGCCATCGATCAGCTGGCGCGTGAAGCGCTGCTGCGGGCGATGATAGACGGTCTGGCCGTGCAGGCCGACGAGATCGATGCTTGCCGGATCGAGATGCTGTTCGGCGATGAAGCGCCGGATCGCGGCGAGATGGTCGGTCGTGACCTCGGCCTCGAGTTCAACGAGCGGCTCGGTCATCGCCCGCTCGGCCTGCGCGATCAGCGCCTGGAGCGCTGCGCGCGTCTCGTCGCGATAGGGGTAGGAGGCGCCGGCTCCGAAGCGGACGGCATCGCGCCCGTCGCTGGTCACGATCGAGACGTCGATGCCGTCCATCGACGTGCCGCTGATGACGCCCAGCGCGGTGAGGCTGTCCTGCCGAAGTCGGTCCATCCGCCTGCCGCCCGCGCTGCTGTCAGCTATTCGCCCGGCTGGGCCCCGTCATAACCGCCGATGATGACGAGATCGACCTTCCCGACCAGGGCCAAGTGCTTCACCGCCTCCTGGTATTCGGGGGAGGCGTAGCAGGCGCGGGCCGTCTCCTCGTCCTTGAATTCGAGGACGACGTTGTGCTTGCGGCCCTCGCCGCGGGCGAGCTTGTACTCGCCGCCGCGCACCAGAAACTTCGCGCCGTATTTGGCGAAGGCCACGGCGTTCAGGGCGCGGTAGCGGGCATATTCTTCCTCGTTGTCGACGTCGAGCCGCGCGATCCAATAGCCCTTGGCCATCTCAAACGCCCTCGACCACGACGATGTCGATCTCGCCGGCACCCTCGCGCAGCTTGCGGGCCTCGGCATAATCCTGCGACATCGCATAGGCCTTGGCGGCCTCGAAGCTCTCGAACTCGATGACGACGTTGCGGGCCCGGCCCTCGCCTTCCGCAACGGTCATCATGCCGCCGCGCACCAGCGGCGTGCCACCGAACTTCCGGATCGCCTCCGAGGCCTTGGCCGCATAGGCGGCCCATTGCGTCGCATTCGAGACCTTGGCGCGTGCCACGACATATCCCTTGGGCATGATCCGAATCCTCTGAGCGATCGATTGGAGCGCGAACTTAGGAGGCTGCCGCGATCTCGTCCATGATCGCGGCAGCCGCCCCACGCGGGTCGGCTGCGCGGATGATGGGACGCCCGACGACGAGATGGTCGACGCCGGCGCGGATCGCCTCGCCGGGGGTGAGCGTGCGCTTCTGGTCGCCGGCCGCGCTGCCGGCGGGCCGGATGCCGGGCGTCACGATCAGCATGTCGGAGCCGATGACGTCCCGGACGATCTCCGTTTCGGCCGCGGAACAGACGATGCCGTCGATGCCGGCGGTGCGGGCCTGTTCCGCCCGCAGGCGCACGAGGTCGCGCACGGCCAGCCCGTAGCCGGCATCGCGCAGGTCACCGTCGTCGTAGGAGGTGAGCGCGGTGACCGCGAGCAGTTTGAGTGCCGCCTCGTCGCGCCCCTCGACCGCCCCGCGCATGGTCTGGGGGTAGGCGTGCACCGTGAGCAGGTCGACGCCGAGATTGCTGAGGGAGGCGACGCCCTCGGTCACCGTGTTACCGATGTCGTGGAGCTTGAGGTCGAGGAAGACCTTCTTGCCCTCGGCCACCAGTTGCTGGGTGAGCTGCAGGCCGCCGGCGAAGGCGAGCGCATAGCCGATCTTGTAGAAACTCGTCGTGTCGCCGAGTTGGGAGACGATGCGATAGGCGTCCCAGATCGTTGGCACGTCGAGCGCGACGATCATGCGGTCGCGCAGGTCGTTGATCTTCTGGGTCATGGGCCCACTCCCGCTGTTTGCGGGGATGGGCCATGATTCGGGCGCCGGCGCAAGGCCGCGCGCCCGGCGAGCCCCGTTCGCTCAGGCCGCGTCGCTCAGCACCTGCTTGAAGACCTGCGCCCAGACATCGCCGGTCTGCGCGCCGGAGACCGCGAGCTTGCCGTCGACGATGAAGAAGGGCACGCCGGTGACGCCGACCTGCTGGGCGTGCGCCTCGAGCCCGATCACGGTCTCGCGCAGCTCCTCATTGGTCAGCTCGTCGCGCGCGGCCTGCTCGTCGAAACCCTGCTCGCCGGCAATGGCGACGAGCGTGTCGAGATCGCCGATGTCGCGGCCGTCCTGCCAATAGGCCTTGAACAGCGCCGCCTTCATCTCGGTGCCGCGCTGCACGGTCGAGGCGGCGGCGACCAGCATATGGGCCATGCGGGTGTTGACGCTCTTGGTGACGCGCGCCCAGTTGAAGATGACGCCGCTTTCGAGCGCCGCCTCGGAAAGGCGGATCTCGATCTCCTTGCGCTTGCCGGCGCCGAACTTGGCATCGAGATAGGCGGTGCGGTCCATGCCTTCGGCCGGCATGTCGGGGTTCAGCTCATAGGGCAGCCAGGTGATGGCGACGCGCTCGGTCAGGCCATGGTTCTCTAGCGCCCTTTCCAGCCGCGCCTTGCCGATGAAGCACCAGGGGCAGGCGAGATCGGAGACGATCGCGATGGGGAGTTTTTCTTTCATGGCGGTCTCCTTCTCAAACCTTCTGGATCGCGCCGCCATAGCGGGCCACCGTGTTGTCGGACGTCAACAGGGTGATTCCTTCGACCTTGGCCTGAGCGACCAGGATGCGATCGAACGGATCCCTATGGATCGGCGGCAATCCGTCGATCGCAACCGCATGCTCGCTCGTTACCGGCAACTCGGCAAAACCATGGTCGAGCAAGCCGCGTCGCAGAAGTCTCGCGTCCACCGAAAAATCACTCCGGCCGAGACTGGCCTTGATGGCGATCTCCCACAGGCTCGCCGCGCTGAAATACAACTCGCTGTCGGCTGAGTCGATGATGCGTCGCGCTTCCGCCGACAGCAGGTCGGGTCGACCCGCGTTCCAAAGCAGGAGGTGCGTGTCGAGGAGCGCCTTCACGATCGCCCGTTGAACATGGCTTCGATCTCTGCCCGCCCCATCTCATCGAAATCATCGGGCACCGTCATTTGCCCGACCATGAAACCAGTGCGTTGGAGCGGCTTGGTCTCGATCGGCTCCAACGGGACGACCTTGACCATGGCCTTCCCCGCCTTCGCGATGATAAAGGCCTCACCCTTCGCGGCGCGGTCGACCAGGCGCGAGAGATGCGTCTTCGCGTCGTGGATGTTCACCTTCTCCATGGCCAATCTCAGGTTAGTTCAACTGAGTTAGTTTACCAGAGCAATCATTGTCTTCAACCCGGCGGATAGAGGTGCCGCTCGCCATGACGGTCCTCGGCGAAAGCCTCGGCGCCGGGCGTCTCGCAGGCCGAGAGGAAGGCGGGGCCGACGGGGATCTTTCCTGCCCCGCCGGGGATATCGAGGATATAGGTCGGCTGGCACAGGCCGGACAGATGGCCTCGCAGGCTTTTGACGAGGGCCTGGCCCTCCTCCAGCGAGAGCCGGAACGACGCCGTTCCGGGCGCGAGGTCCGGATGATGCAGATAGTAGGGCTTCACCCGGTTCTCGACGAAGGCGCGCATCAGGGCCGACAGGGTCGCGACATCGGCGTTGACGCCTCTGAGGAGCACGCTCTGGCTGATCAAGACATGGCCGGCATCCGCCAGCCGCGCCAGTGCGGTCCGTGCCGCAGGGGTGAACTCGCGCGGGTGATTGGCGTGGACGGCGATGTAGCTCGCCTTGCCCTGGATCCGGAGGGCCGCGGCATAGTCAGCCGTAATGCGGTCGGGCTCGACCATCGGCACGCGGGTGTGCCAGCGCGCGACCTTGATATGGTCGATCGCGCCCAGACGCTGCGCCACCTCCCGCACCCGCCGGGCCGACAGGATCAACGGGTCACCGCCCGTCATGATGACCTCCCAGATTTCGGGACGGTCGGCGAGATAGGCCAGCGCCGCCTCGAGCTTCCCGCCCGTGAGCGCATCGCCGCCGGGGCCGACCATCTCGCGGCGGAAGCAGAAGCGGCAATAGACCGGGCAGGCATGGACGAGCTTGAGCAGGGCGCGGTCGGGGTAGCGATGCACCACGCCCTCGACCGGCGAATGCGCCTCGTCGCCGATCGGATCGACACGCTCCTGCGGCAGCGTGACGAGTTCGTCCGGATCCGGGACGAACTGGCGCGCGATCGGGTCGTCAGGATCGGCCGGGTCGATCAGCGCGGCCATGGCGGGCGTCACCGAGACCGCATAGCGCGCCGCCACCGCGTCCAACGCCTCGCGGGCTGCGGGCGCAACGAGGCCGGTCTCGACGAGGGCCCCGACGCTGCGCAGCGGCTGTCCGCCGGGAGGCTGATGAAGGGTCATGCCGCTCCCCTGCCCGGTTCCGCCACCGGCGTCCAGAGTACGTCCTCGATCCGGCGGGCGCCGGTGCAGAGCATGACGAGGCGATCGAAGCCGAGCGCGATGCCGCTGGCCGGCGGCATCGCGGCGAGCGCGCTCAAAAAATCCTCGTCGATCGGATAGCGCTCACCATAGATGCGCGCCTTCTCGTCCATGTCGGCCTCGAAGCGCCGGCGCTGCTCGGCCGGATCGGTCAGTTCCCCGAAGGCATTCGCCAGTTCGACGCCGCAGGCATAGAGCTCGAAGCGCTCGGAGACGCGGGGATCGCCCGGTTTCGGCCGCGCCAGCGCAGCCTCCGAGATCGGATACTCGCACAGGATCGTCGCGCGCCCCCGGCCGAGATGGGGCTCGATCCGCTCCGCGAGGATGCGGCTGAAGATGTCGGACCAGCTGTCGTCATCCGTAACCCGGATACCGGCTTCGGCCGCATCGGCGGCGAGCCCGCCGCGATCGACGTCGTTATCGGCGGTGACGGTGCGCAACAGGTCGATGCCGGCATGACGCCGGAAGGCCTCCTGGAGCGTCAGCCGCTCGGGCTCGGCGAACGGATCGGCGTCGATGCCGCGCCAGTGCAGCGTGGTCACGCCGGCGGCGCGGGCCGCCTCGGCCAGGAGCGCAGCGGCATCCTGCATCAGCGTCTCGTAGCCCTCGCCCGCCCGATACCATTCCAGCATCGTGAATTCGGGGTGGTGCAGCGCCGTCCGCTCGCGATTGCGGAAGACGCGGGCGAAATCGAAGAGGCGCGGCTCGCCCGCGGCCAGCAGCTTCTTGGCGGCGAATTCGGGCGAGGTGTGCAGGTAATAGGGATGCCGGGCCCCGGCATCGTCGATCAGCGTGGTGGCGAAGCCGTGCAGATGCGTCTCGTTGCCCGGCGAGACCTGCAGGATCGCGGCCTCGACCTCGACGAAGTCCCGAGCCTCGAACCAGCGGCGTAGCGCAGCCTTGATGCGGCCGCGCGCCAGAAGCGCCGGGCGACGGTCGGCATGGATGTCGGGCCGCCAGAAGGGCGGAAGAGCGTTCGTCATCGTCTCGGGTTCAAAACGTCTGCAAGCTTCCGTTTCGCCTGCGAATGCGGTAGTGGCGCGGCAACGGTTTCGCCAAAGGCGCCGGGGCGCGGCGCGAGCTCAAGGACAAAGTCACGTGGTCAAGGTCATCGCATCCTCCGTTCGCAAGGGCAATGTGCTCGAAGTCGACGGCCATCTCTGCTCGGTGCTCTCGGCCGAGAGCTTCTTCCCCGGCAAGGGCACGCCGACGACGCAGATCGACATGCGCCGCATCTCGGACGGGGTGAAGGTCACGCAGCGCTACAAGACGACCGAGCAGGTCGAGCGCGCCTATGTCGAGGACCGCGACTACACCTATCTCTACCAGGACGGCGAGCAATACGTCTTCATGAACCCCGAGACCTACGACCAGATCCCGGTCGACAGCGACGTCGTCGGGGACATGGCCGCCTATCTCCAGGAGGGTATGAAGGTCTCGCTCTCGGTGTTCGAGGACAAGGCCGTGGCGATCGAGCTGCCGCAGCGGATCACGCTCGAAGTGGTCGAGACCGAGCCGGTCACCAAGGGGCAGACGGCCTCGTCCTCCTACAAGCCCGCGATCCTTTCCAACGGCGTGCGCAGCGCGGTGCCGCCCCATATCGGCGTCGGCACCCGGATCGTCGTGATGACGGCCGACGGCTCCTATGTGGAGCGCGCCAAGGATTGATCGCGGCGCCCGGTGCATCCACCGGCGGCATGCTTATATCGGCGATGCGACGGGCCCTTTCCGGGCCCGTTTTCGTTTCCGAGGATCGCCCATGACCATCACCGCCCGCTCCGCCGCCCTCACCGGCTTCGTCCAGACGCTCAAGGCCCTCGACGCCATCCTCGACAAGACGGTCGAGCAGGCGGCGGCGCGCAAGATCCAGCCCGAGGTGCTGCTGCAGGCGCGGCTGGCGCCCGACATGCTGCCCTTCTCGCGCCAGATTCAGCTCGCCTGCGACTTCGCCAAGAACGCGGCGGCCCGCCTTGCCGGCGGCGACAACCCCAGGCATCCCGACGAGGAAAAGAGCTTCGACGAGCTGAAAGCGCGCATCGCCAAGGTGCTGGCCTTCGTCGAGAGCATCGACGCGGCGGCCTTCGAGGCCGGCGTTGACCGCGACGTCACCTTCCCCCGCGGCCAGAACGCGACCATGACGATGCGCGGCGAGGCCTATCTCACCCGCTTCGCCGTGCCGAACTTCTATTTCCATGCCACGACCGCCTACGCGATCCTGCGCAAGAACGGCATCCAGATCGGCAAGCAGGACTTCCTGCTCGGCGTTTTCGACAGCTGAGGCCGGCGCCCTTGAAAGCGCCGCAATGCTCTCCCATATGAGCATCACGGCGATGTCGAGGGCGTTCCACTGTCCTCCAGAGCTGTAGAAGACGGCCATGGGCCCGAAGTGTGACGCCGGATGTACGCGCACCCTTCCGGACATGGCCGTTAACGTTTCCAGCCTCTGCTGTTCCCTGCGATACATCGCCGATGCCTTGAACGTGCATCGGCCCTGCCGCGACTATCCTGCATCATGGGCCGATGAAGGCGGGAGGGGACGATGGCGGAGCCGAAGGGAGCGGTCTATCTGCGGGCGGGGGGCGCCGAGCAGTTCCGGAAAGACACGGCGAAGCGTTTCGCGCGGCGCGTCAACAAGACGCTGCTCAAGATCGATGACGCACTCCCGCGCTATGCCGCGATCCCGCGGGACGAGCGCAGCCTGCGCACCCAGGCCCTGCTTGCCCTGGTCGCCCTCTGCGATCACTGGCTCAGGGACAAGCAGACCAAGATCGACCAGCATGAATCCTTCCGGGCCGCCGCAGTCCAGGATCTGCATGAGGCTGCGGTGGCAGAACTCAGAGGCCTGCAGAACTGGGCCAAGGCCAAGACGGCGATCCGCAAGCTCATTCCCAAGGGCTCGTTAAAGGGCCATGGCGCGGCCCCGATCCGGCTGATGCAGCAGGAGAACTGGCTGGAGGTGCTCGATACGCATCACCGGCGAGGCCAGGAATTGAAGAAGCATTTCCTGATGTGGGAAGCGTCGGGGCAGTCCTGCTCGTTCTGGGAGTATCTCGAGAAGCTCGATCCCGTTTCAAAGAAGGAACTGGCCGAAGTCTCGGTGCGCTATGTCGACGATCTGATCTACCGCGCGCTTTTCGAGGTCACCTTCGACAACGGGCTGATGCGCTCGCGCATGTCGCCCGTCGTGCAGAACATGATCCTCAGCCGCTTTCCGCGCGCCACCGTCTTTGCGAACGCGGACGAGAAGCTGCTCGACACCAGCACCTGGCCGTCCAACGCCCTGCGCGGCGTCTCGACCGGCTGGGCCGCCTTCGTCCTGAGCCCGCAGGAGGTGCTCTATGCGGGGATGCATGTGAGCGGCTTGTTCCACCACTCCAGTTTCCTGTGCGGAGCGCCCGTCCTCGCTTCGGGCATGTTGCGCGTCGAGAACGGCCGCATCCGGGGGATCCATGAGAAGAACGGCCACTACCGCTCGCAGGACATCCACCTGATGACCTTCCTGAAGCTGCTCCAGCGCAAGCTCCCGGGCACGGACTGGCACGATGTCGAGTACATCACCTTCGGCGGAACGCCGATGACCGTCGGGCAGAAGCTGAACCTGCCGCGCCGACCGGCTGTGCCGAGCCGGGCCAACCGCGGACAGCTCTCTTCGGCAGTGGCTTCCCAGCAACCCGTTCAGCAGGGCAACGTGCGCAACCTCATCAACCGCTTCAACAGGGGCTGAGGCAGCCGTCCCCGCTCAACCCTGCAGGAAGGGATTGTTCGCCCGCTCTTCGCCGAGGGTTCCCGCCGGGCCATGCCCGGGCAGGAACTGGACGTCGTCGCCAAGCGGCAGGAGCTTGTTTCGGATCCCCGCGATCAGCGTCTCGTGGCTGCCATAGGGAAAATCGGTGCGGCCGACGGAGCCGGCGAAAACAGTATCTCCGGCGAGCAGGAAGCGCAGATCCTTTTGGAAGAAGGTGACGTGGCCGGGCGTGTGGCCGGGCACATGCAGCACCGAGAAGGCGACGTCGCCGACCTTGACCTCGTCGCCCTCGACGAGCCAGCGCGATGGCGTGACGGCCCGCATGTCGCGGATGTCGAAGCGCAGCCCCGCGGTCGGCAGTTCGTCCAGCAGGAACTTGTCGGCCTCGTGAGGGCCGACGACCGGCACCGACAGAGCCTCGGCCAGTTCGGCCGCCCCGCCGGCATGGTCGAGATGGCCGTGCGTCAGCCAGATCGCCACTGGCGTGACACCGACCTCCTTCAGCGCGCCGCGGATCAGCGAGACGTCGCCGCCCGGATCGACCACGACCGCCTGCTTGGTGCGCGTGCACCAGAGGATCGAGCAGTTCTGCTGGAACGGCGTCACCGGGATGACGGCGATCTGGAGCGGGGTCTGCGGCTGGTCGGTCACGGGCATCTCCATCGATATCGGCTGCGAGACGCGACCGCGCCGCGCCCGTTTCGTCAGCGTTTGCCGCAGCGACCTGCGATCAGCGTGCGGTAGTCGGCGAGGTCGGAATCCATCATCGCGACGTTCTGCGCCCGCTCGGCTCCGGCCTGGCAGGTCGCGAAGACGGCGCGCGCATCTTGCAAGAATCCGACATGCTCGCGCCAGGTCCGGCACTGGGTGGCCTGATCGGCATTGGCGACGGCTGAGAGCCGCGTCTGCTGCCGGCGCAGCGCGCCCTCGTTCTGGAAGAGATCACGCGAGCAGGTCGCCGGGCGGGCCTGCGCCGCAGCAGGCGGCACCGCCGCCAGCAGCGCCGGCAGCAGGCCGAAAGCGACGGTTGCGGCGAGCGGAAGCCGCCTCATCCGAGATTCAGCTCCTTGAAGAAGTCGTTGCCCTTGTCATCGATGACGATGAAGGCCGGAAAATCCTCGACCTCGATGCGCCAGACCGCCTCCATGCCGAGTTCCGGATACTCCAGCACCTCGACCTTGCGAATGCAGTCCTGCGCCAGCCTCGCGGCCGGGCCGCCGATCGAGCCGAGATAGAAGCCGCCATGGGTCTTGCAGGCTTCGCGCACCGCCGCGGAGCGGTTGCCCTTGGCGAGCATGACCATCGACCCGCCGAAGGACTGGAACTGGTCGACGAAGGAATCCATCCGGCCCGCGGTGGTCGGGCCGAAGGAGCCGGAGGCGAAGCCCTCCGGAGTCTTGGCCGGGCCGGCATAATAGACAGGGTGATTCTTGAAATAGTCGGGCATGCCCTGGCCGCTCTCCAGCCGCTCGCGGATCTTGGCATGGGCGGCGTCGCGCGCGACGATGATCGTGCCCGTCAGCGAAAGGCGCGTTTTGACCGGATACTTCGTCAGGGTCGCCAGGATTTCGCTCATCGGCCGGTTGAGATCGACCTTGACCACGTCTCCACCCAGCGAAGCATCCTCGACCTCCGGCAGGTACTTCGACGGGTCGGTCTCCAGCGCCTCGAGGAAGATGCCATCCTTGGTGATCTTGCCCTTGGCCTGCCGGTCTGCCGAGCAGGAGACGCCGAGGCCGATCGGCAGCGAGGCGCCGTGGCGCGGCAGGCGGATGACACGCACGTCGTGGCAGAAGTACTTGCCGCCGAACTGCGCGCCGACGCCGAGCGACTGCGTGAGCTTGTGGACCTCCGCCTCCATTTCGAGGTCGCGGAAGGCATGCCCCGAGGGCGATCCCTGCGTCGGTAGCGCGTCGAGATAACGCGTCGAAGCCAGCTTCACTGTCTTGAGGTTCTGCTCGGCCGAGGTGCCGCCGATGACGATGGCGAGATGGTAGGGCGGGCAGGCGGCGGTGCCGAGCGTCAGAATCTTTTCCTTCAGGAACGCGATCATGCGCTCCTTCGTCAGCAGCGAGGGTGTCGCCTGAAACAGGAAGGTCTTGTTGGCCGAGCCGCCCCCCTTGGCGACGAAGAGGAACTTGTAGGCGTCCTCGCCATGACCCTTGCCCTCGGCGTAGATGTCGATCTGCGCCGGCAGGTTGGTCGCCGTGTTCTTCTCCTCGAACATCGACAGCGGAGCGACCTGCGAGTAGCGCAGGTTGCGCTTGAAATAGGCGTCGGCGACGCCCTCGCCGAGCGCCTCTTCGTCCTCGCCCTCCGTCCAGACGCGGCGGCCCTTCTTGCCCATGATGATCGCCGTGCCGGTGTCCTGGCACATCGGCAGCACGCCGCCGGCGGCGATGTTGGCGTTCTTCAGGAGGTCGTAAGCCACGAACTTGTCGTTCGAGGTCGCCTCGGGATCGTCGAGAATCTTGGCGAGTTGGGCGAGATGGCCCGGCCGCAGCAGATGGTTGATGTCGATGAAGGCCTGTTCGCTGAGGCGGCGGATGGCTTCGCGGGAGACGTTCAGAACCTCGCGATCGCCGATCCGCTCGACGGAGACCCCCTCGCTGCCGAGATGGCGATAAGGCGTCTCGTCCGGCCCGAGCGGGAAGAGATCGACATGGGTATAGGCCATGGGCGGCACTCCGGCATGCAGCGACGGTCCCCTCGCCCTCCGGGCGGGAGCTTCGCGCAAGCGAATAGCCGATGTTGCGATCTAATCAAATGCGAGAGAGAGCCGCCTCGCTGCGGCCAATGCGGCTCAGGCGGCCTGCGCCGCCGATTCGGACAGGATGGCGTAGATGGCGGCAGGGTCGCGGGCAGCGCGGACCTGCTCCAGGACCGCGGGGTTTCGCAGCACGCGCGCCACCCGGGCCAGCGCCTTGAGATGGTCGGCGCCGGCGCCCTCTGGGGCGATCAGGACGAAGATCAGATCGACGGGCTGGCCGTCGAGCGCATCGAAATCGATCGGCTTCTCCGCCCGGGCGAAGAGGCCGACCAGGCGGTCAATCCCGGCCATCCGGCCATGGGGGATGGCGATGCCGTCACCGATACCGGTGGAGCCGAGGCGCTCGCGCTGCAGCAGCGCCTCGAAGAGATCCCGCTCGGACAGGCCCGTGAGCTGCGCGGCCTGCTGGGCGAGTTCCAGCAGCGCCTGCTTCTTGCCGTTGGCCCGCAACGGCGAGATCACCGCTGCAGGGCTCAGAAGATCGATCAGCGTCATGCGCCAGTCCATGCATGTCCCGTGCCGCGTATCCTGACATGCGACAGGGTCAAGGTTCGGGCCCGCGCGGAACGTCGCCGGACCTATGACAGCGACGCGGGAGGATCGATCCAGCCGATGTTGCCGTCGCGGCGGCGGTATACGACGTTCATCCGGCCATGACCAGCATGGCGGAACATCACGACCGGCGCGCCGGTGAGATCAAGCTCCGCGACGGCGTCGCCGACGGTCATGACATGCAGGGATTTGGTCGATTCCGCCACGATCACGGGGTTGTCGCCGGCGCCCTCGACCTCAACCTCCTCGAAATCCTCATCCGGGGCGGCAATGACATAGCTGGGGATTTCGAGCGCGGGCTCGCGACCATTGGCGCTGGCCGAGCGGTCCTTGAGCCGTCGCTTGTAGCGACGCAGACGCTTCTCGATGCGCTCCGCCATCTTGTCCAGGCTGGCATAGGCATCGTGCGCCGTGCCGGACGCCTCGAGCGTGATGCCGGACGACAGGTGCAGGACGCCGTCCGTCTTGAACGCGGTCCCGTCCTTGCCGACGGTCACATGGCCCTGGTAGCCGCCTTCGTAATACTTGCCGAGAGCGGCGGCGACGCGGGCCTCGGCCTGGCCGCGCAGGGCCTCGCCGACATCGAGGTTCTTGCCGGAGATTCGCAGGCTCATGGAGTGCTTCCCCTTCTTAGCCACGGCCGGGAGATCGACCGTCTTTGGGAGCTAAGAACTCGCTACCGGGTCTGTCAATGATATGGCCCAAAGCCGTCGCAGGCGTGGCGAAGGGGCGCTCAGCGACTGCCCATCGCCATCGCGACCTTTTCGCGGCGGCGCTCCATCGAGGAGGGGATGCGCAGAGATTCGCGATACTTCGCGACGGTGCGGCGGGCGATGTCGATCCCGCCCTCCTTCAGCCGGGCCACGATCGCATCGTCCGAGAGCACATCGGCGGGTGCCTCGTCGTCGATCATCTGCCGGATGCGGAACCGCACGGCCTCGGCCGAATGCGCCTCGCCATAGCCGGTCGCGGCGATGGCGGCGGAGAAGAAGTATTTCATCTCGAAAACGCCGCGTGAGCAGATCAGGTATTTGTTCGAGGTCACGCGCGAGACGGTGGATTCATGCATGCCGATGGCGTCGGCGACGGTCTTCAGGTTGAGCGGGCGCAGATGCTCGACGCCATGGGCGAAGAATCCGTCCTGCTGGCGGACGATCTCGCTCGCCACCTTCAGGATGGTCCTGGCCCGCTGCTCGAGCGAGCGGGTCAGCCAGTTGGCGGTCTGCAGGCATTCGGCGATGAAGGCCTTCTCCTCGTCACTGCGCGCCGCCTTCGAGACCCGCGCGTGATAAGTCTGGTTCACCAGCACGCGGGGCAGCGTATCCGGGTTCAGATCGACGAGCCATGAACCGTCCGGCGCGGCGCGGATGAAGACATCCGGCACCACCGTCTCGGCCGCCGAGCCGCCGAAGCCGCGGCCGGGCTTGGGGTCGAGGCGCCGGATCTCGGCCACCATGTCGGCGATGTCCTCGTCATCGACCCCGCAAAGCCGCTTGAGGGCGGCGAAGTCGCGCTTGGCGACGAGGTGAAGGTTCGCCACCAGGGTCTGCATGGCCGGGTCGAAACGATCGCGGTCCCGCAGCTGGATCGACAGGCACTCGGCCACGTCACGCGCCGCGACGCCGGAGGGATCGAAGCTCTGGACGATCCGCAGCACGCCCTCGACCCGTTCCACCGGGACACCGAGCCGCTCCGCGATCTCGGGCAGAGGCTCGCCCAGATAACCGGAATCGTCGACCGCATCGATCAGATGGCGGCCGATGAGCCGCTCGGCCGGATCATGGACGGCGAGATCGAGCTGCGCGCTGAGATGATCGTGAAGCGAGACATCAGCCGTCAGACCGCTCTCGAACCCGTCCGGCCCTTCCTCAAAGGACCCTCCCGAGCCGCCATAGGCCCCGCCGATGATCGGCAGGCTGTCGGCACCGCTGCTGTCGAGCCGCGCCACGGTGGGCTGTTCGCTCTGGAAAACATTGTCGAGGCCGGTGCCGAGACGCGTCTCCATGCCTTCCTGGCTGTTGAGGCTCTCGGCCCGGTCGTAGCTCTCCTGATCGGCGGCATGGGCGCTGTCTGCGGCCGCCTGCAACGGCCCCTCCGAGACGTCCTCCCGCTCCAGCAGCGGGTTGCGCTCGAGTTCGCCCTCGACGAAGTTCTGGAGTTCGAGATGCGACAATTGCAGAAGCTTGATCGCCTGCAGCAGTTGCGGCGTCATCACCAGGGATTGCCCCTGGCGCAGCTCCATGCGCGGCATCATCGCCATGCGCGTCAGACCTTCCCGACCCAGCGTCCCGAAACGGCACGCTTCTTGCTTTGAAGGTCAGCCTAGCGCTGTGCTCGCCATCCGTCAAAGGCCTTTGGCGGTCTTTGCCGTGCGAAGTTAATGCGGCGCACCATTATCTCGCAAGTGCGATATGACAATCGGCCAGATCGACGGCATTGCCGGTCGCGGGATGGCGTCCGAAGCGGGCGTCCGCGTTCGGCTCAGAGGCGGAAATCTTCGCCCAAATAGACGCGGCGCACATCGGGATTGGCGATGATCTCGGCCGGCGAACCTTCGGTCAGCACCCGGCCCGAATGGATGATATAGGCGCGATCGACCAGACCGAGCGTCTCGCGGACATTGTGGTCGGTGATCAGCACGCCGATGCCGCGGTCGGTGAGCTGCCGGACCAGCGCCTGAATGTCGCCGACCGCGATCGGGTCGATGCCGGCGAAGGGCTCGTCGAGCAGGATGAAGGAGGGCTTGCCGGCGAGCGCGCGCGCAATCTCGCAGCGCCGGCGCTCACCGCCCGACAGCGCGATCGAGGGCGCCTTGCGGAGGCGGGCGATGGTGAACTCCTCCAGCAGCTGGTCGAGCTGCCGCTCGCGCTCACGACGATCGGGCTCGACCACCTCGAGCACCGCCCGGATATTGTCTTCCACGCTCAGCCCGCGGAAGATCGAGGCTTCCTGGGGCAGATAGCCGATGCCGAGCCGCGCCCGCTGGTACATCGGCAGCTGGGTGATGTCGTTTCCTTCCAGCGAGATCGTGCCGAGATCGGCCGCGACCAGCCCGGTGATCATGTAGAAGATCGTCGTCTTGCCGGCGCCGTTGGGGCCGAGCAGGCCGACCGCCTCGCCCTGGCGCAGCGACAGGCTGGCGTCGCTGACGACGGTGCGGCCACCATAGCTCTTGCGCAGACCCGTGACGGACAGGATGCCCGGGCCGCCCAGCGCGGTGACGCCCGCCGAGTCCTCCTCCCGAGCCTCCTTCTCCGACCGGCGGAAGAGCCGTCCGAGCAGGTTCGCCCCGCGCCGGGCGGTCGAAGGCGCCTCGCGCCCGGGTGCGGTCACGCTTTGCGAAATGTCGGAGAGAGTCACGTGGAGGGGTGCGCCTGGACTGGAGAGATCGAGAGGGACGCGCGCCGAGCGCGCGCGGGATCGGCCGCTCAGTTGGTCGGTGGGGTCGCGGGCTTGGCGCCGGGCGTGCCCTTGTTGGCATCGGCTGCGTTCGGCACGAAGAAGCCCTGCACACGACCACCCTTGTTGGTCTCGACATTGGCGATGCCGGTGACGGTGTTGTAGGTCAGCTTCTCGCCGCGCGTGATGTTGGGCCCGTCGTTCAGCGCGACATTGCCGGTCATGATGACGGTATTGGTCGAACGGTCGAACACCGCATTGTCGGAGGTCGCGGCCTGGGTTTTCGACACGACCGTCACCGGCCCCTTGCATTCGATGCGCTTGATCGAGCTGTCGTTGCCCTGCCCCGGCGCAGCCGCCGGCGTGGGCGTTGCCGGCTTGGCGCCGGCGCCCTGGCCGCCCCGCCCCTCATAGAACACGGTCATGACCGTGCAGCGGACCGTGGTCTCGCCCTGGACCGCGACCACATTGCCACTGAAGACCGCACGGTTCTCCTTGTCGAGCACGTCCAGCTTGTCGGCATCGATCTTGATCGGCTCCTTGCTGTCTCCGCCGAGACCGCCGAGCGGCGAGCTGGCATTGCCGCCGCGCGCCTTGGCCTGCGCCATCGCCTGCTGAGGCCCCATAGCGGCCATCAGCAGGGCGAATACGCCGGCCGTGGCGGCAAGGCAGGAGAGCAGGGAGATACGGGCGGAAGTCTGCATGGTCACTGTCCTGTCGCGCGGGAGGGGCCGGCAGCCGCCGATCCCTGCGTGCCCGCTCCTGAGAGACCCGACCGGAGCAGTTCCGGTTGCGGGGTGCTGCCCTCGCGCTCGGGGCCGGCGATGGTGCCGGCCGGAGCATTGGGGATATAGGCGCGCACGCGCCCCTGGAAAACGATCAGCGCGCCGTTGTCCTTCACATCGAGCGAGTCGGCATCGACGGTGGTGGTTCCGAGGCTGACCTTGACGGGCTCCTTCGAGACGACCGTGCCGCCCTTGAAGTCGACATCGGCCGTCTTCATGCGGATGTCATGGCCGTTCTCGGTCCGGACATGGACATCGTCGACCAGCTTCAGCTTTTCCTTCTGGGTGTCGAAGAGGCCGCTCTTGGCGTTGACCGTCACCCAGCCTTCGCGCTCCATCTGGAGCCGCGCGGTAAGTTGCTGGAGTTCGACCTGTGTGGGGTTGCGGATTTCCTGCAAGGCGGCCTCGGCGGTCACCTCATAGGGCCGGTTGTCCTTGCGATAGCCCGACAGGCGCGGCGTATCCATCTTGACCTTGCCGCCGGAGATCCCGACCGCGCCGAGCGAAACGCTGGCCACGCCACTGAGCGGGGTGAAGAACGGCACCACCAGCAGGGAGACGACCGCGATAGCCGCTCCCACGGGAATCGCCTTGCGCAGGAAATGAACGAGCCGCGTGTGCCGGCGTGCCGCGCCGAACGCCGCCTGCCGCCGCGCCGCCGGCCCGTTGGGGCGGGCGGCCCAGTCATTGGTTGTCATCGCCACAGTCATGCCCCGCGGAATGGCAGTCGCAAACGGCTTTTTCGTGTCGTGCGGCGAACGCGCCCCCGTCGGACACCGCGGTCAAACTGACGCAAGAAGGCTTAGAATTTGTCAAGCATGAGCAAAGATGTCGTTTTCGGACCAACCGGCGAGATCCAGCTCCGCCCGGAAGGGCAGGAAGTCGAAGCAGGCCCTGGCGAGATGGGTGCGCCCCTCGCGCGCCAGCATCGCCTCGAGACGCCCATGCAGGGCATGCAGATGCAGCACGTCGGAGGCGGCGTAAGCCAGTTGCGCCTCGCTCAGAGTCTCGGCGCCCCAATCGGAGGATTGCTGCTGCTTGGAGAGTTCGATCCCGAGCAACTCGCGAACCAGATCCTTCAGGCCGTGTCGGTCGGTATAGGTGCGCGTGAGCTTCGAGGCGATCTTGGTGCAGTAGACCGGGCCGGTGACGACGCCGAAGGCATGGCGCAGCACCGCGACGTCGAACCGGGCGAAGTGGAACAACTTGAGCACGGCGGGATCCTGCAGCAGGCGGATCAGGTTCGCGGGCCTTGGACCGTCCTTCAGGACCTGCACCACATCCGCCGTGCCGTCGCCGCGGGAGAGCTGCACCACGCAGAGGCGGTCGCGATGCGGGTTGAGGCCGAGCGTCTCGGTGTCGATGGCGATGCTGGCCCCGGCGTCGAAGCCGTCCGGCAGATCGCCACGGTGGAATCGGATCGTCATCTCGCAACCTCGCTCGGCACCGTCGCGCCGTTGGCATCCGGGTTCGCGCCCGGCGGTGCCGGCACCCTGCGCCGCAGCTAACGGGGCAGCCGGCCCCGTTCAAGCTCTTTCACGAACCGGCGCTGCACGACGGCGTTAACCTTTTATTCACCATATCCTTCCGGGGCGGCCGCAAGCGTGCCACAACGGCATCATCGGAGCCTGATCGATGACCCTTGTCCGCCTGCTCACCGACTTCGACGGCCGTATCGGCCTCGGCCGCTTCTGGCTCGGCAGCGCCGTCGTCGCGGTCGCCCTGTTCGGCCTTCAGCAGGCTGCACCAGGCCTGTTCGGCCATGGATCCGAGCGCGCCGTGGCCTTCGCGCATGCCTTTGCCCTCTTCCCCTGGGCCGCGCTGGCCGCGAAACGCGCGACCGACCGCGGCAGCAGCGGCCTCTACGGCATCATCCTGGTCTGCGCGATCGTGCTGCCGGGTCAGCTCCGACCCCTCCTGCCGATCGCCTGGGCGCCCTCGCTCGATACGATTTCGCTGATCGCCTGGCTCTTCGCGCTGGTCGATCTCGGCCTGATGCCGTCGGCTCGTGACGAGGAGCCGCTTGCGGCCGGCGGGACCGATGCTAAAGCGGGCGCATGGACACACAGCCCCGCGACCTCCTCGCCTTCGATCCCCTCGACCCCGTCGCGCTGACCCAGGCGCTGGTCCGCTGCCCGTCGGTCACTCCGGCGGAGGGCGGGGCGCTCGGCCTCATCGCCGAGCTGCTGGCGGCCGAGGGCTTCACGGTCGAGCGGCCGGTCTTTTCGGCGGCCGGCACGCCCGATGTCGAGAATCTCTATGCCCGGATCGGGCGCGAGGGCCCCGTCTTCGTCATTGCCGGCCATACCGATGTCGTGCCGGTGGGAGACGCCGGCGCCTGGACGCGCGCCCCCTTCGGCGGGACGATCAGCGACGGCATGCTGCATGGCCGCGGAGCTTGCGACATGAAGGGCGGCCTCGCCGCGATGATCGCGGCGGCGCTCCGTTTCCGCCGCGAGAACCCCGACGCTCCAGGCTCGATCGCGTTTCTCATTACGGGCGACGAGGAGGGACCGGCTGTGAACGGCACCGTCAAGCTGCTCGAATGGGCGCATGCGCGGGGCGAGCGCTTCGACCATTGCCTGCTCGGCGAGCCGACCAATCCGGCGACCATGAGCGACATGATCAAGATCGGCCGACGCGGCTCGCTGACCGGGCGCCTGACCGTCCATGGCAAGCAGGGCCATGTCGGCTATCCGCATCTCGCGGAGAACCCGATCCGCGGGATGGTGCGGCTGCTCGCGGCGCTGGAAGCCACCGCACTCGATAAGGGCACCGCACATTTCGATCCGAGCAATCTGGAAGTCACGACGCTCGACGTCGGCAATCCGGCGACGAATGTCGTGCCCGCGCAGGCCAGGGCCGTCTTCAACATCCGCTTCAACGATGTCTGGACGCCGGAGACTCTCGCGGCCGAGATCGAGCGGCGCCTGCGCGAGGCCGCCGGCAACAGCGTTCGCTACGAAATCGTCTTCGAGCCGACCAATGCGGTCGCGTTCCTGACCGAACCCGGCCCCTTCGTGGCGATGGTCGCCGATGCGGTCGAGGCCGAGACCGGGCGGCGGCCGGCCCTGTCGACAACCGGCGGCACGTCGGATGCGCGCTTCATCAAGAGTTACTGCCCTGTGGTCGAGTACGGCGTGGTCGGCCAGACCATGCATCAGGTCGACGAGCGCGTCGCCGTGGCGGATCTTCTGACCCTCGAGGCGATCACGCATCGCCTGCTGACGAGCTATTTCGCCGCTGCCGGAGCCGATTGACGAGCTTCAGGCGCTGACCCATAGTCATCTTAGACGAAAGTCTAAGGATGGTGGGATGAAGCTCGCGGCCGATGACGTGACGCGCTCGCTGCGCGCCTCCTGGCAGCTGATGGGGCGCGGCGCCGAGGCGCT
Organism: Methylobacterium sp. CCH7-A2; assembly: GCF_001557075.1. Classification (NCBI taxonomy): domain Bacteria; kingdom Pseudomonadati; phylum Pseudomonadota; class Alphaproteobacteria; order Hyphomicrobiales; family Methylobacteriaceae; genus Methylobacterium; species Methylobacterium sp. CCH7-A2. Next base: position 45,768 of record NZ_LSKN01000122.1, on the reverse strand, counting down.
GGAGGATCTGGAACTGACACGCGGCGGATTCTGGCGCTCTTTCGTCGCCCTGCTGCCGCTGACGCTGCCCGCCGCGATCGCCCTGCTCGCGGCGCTGAGAATTCATGCCGGCCTGCCCAATTCGGCGGGGCTGTTCACCGCTCCGGGCCTGGCGCTGGCGGTTTTCGGGGCGACGCTCGCGAGCATTCTGGCCGTGCCGGCGCTGCTGTTCGCGCTCGCTCCGCATCTCGCGCAAACACCGCGTTTCACCGCCTTCGTCATCGCCTGGAACTGGGCGGGAATCCTGGCGGCCGGTTTGGTCGCCGTTCCGGCTACGGTGTTCGCGATCGGATGGTCCACACCGGGCCTCGCGCTGCTCCAGACGCTCGCCTTCGCCGCCATCGTGCTGCGGCTGCGCTATTGTGTGGCGCGTGCAGCCTTCGGGGCCGGGAGCGGGGTCGCCACGCCCGTGCTGCTGGCCAGCATCGTGGCGGATTACGCGATCCTCCGCTCCTTCGGCTTCATCATCTTCTGAGGCGGCGAGCCCCGACGGGCTTAGTAGTCTACCCCCGCCAGATAGAGCCCGCAGGGCGGCGCCAGCGCCGCGCACTGCGAACGATCCCGCGCCGCCAGCACTTGGCCCAGCTTTTTCTCGGGCCAGCGTCCGGCGCCGACCATCTTCAGGCAGCCGACGATCGAGCGGACCTGATGGTGCAGGAAGGAGCGGGCATGGGCATAGACGACGATCTCCTCGCCCTCGCGGCGGACGTCGAGCCGGTCCAGGGTGCGCATCGGGCTGTTGGCCTGGCACTCGGCGGCGCGGAAGGTGGTGAAGTCGTGATGACCGAGCAGGGCCTTGGCCGAGCGGTCCATCGCTTCGTGATCGAGCTTTACCGGGACATGCCAGAGCCGGTCGCGGTCGAGCGCCGGCTGGGCGCGCCGGTCGAGGATGCGGTAGATGTAGTAGCGGCGCTTGGCCGAGATCCGGGCGTCGAAATCGTCAGGCACGGCCTCGGCGCAGCAGACCGCGACCGGCAGGCGCTTGAGGCGGGCGTTGCTGGCATCGCGCACGACATCGGTGCGCCATTCCTTCTCCAGATCGACATGGGCGACCTGATGAGTGGCGTGGACGCCGGCATCGGTGCGGCCTGCGCAGTGCAGCCTGACCGGATGGTTGCAGAACGCTTGAATCGCTTCCTCGACGCTCTGCTGTACGGACGGGCCATTGAGCTGCCGCTGCCAGCCCGAGAAGGGCGTGCCGTCATATTCGATGACGAGCTTGTAGCGCGGCATCAGAGCTTCTGGCCGGCGGAGAGCCGCGCCCCGCGCAGGAACTCGGCGCCGCTGACCGGCCGCCCGCCGGCCCGCTGGACCTGAAGCAGCTTCACCGCCCCTTCCGCGCAGGCGACGGTGCCTTCGTCGTCGAGCAACATGCCGGGCTCGGCCGCGCCGCCGGCGAGTGCCGTGCGCAAGACCTTGAGCCGCTCGGGGCCCTTGCCGAGATCGATCTCGGCAAAGGCGCCCGGAAAGGGCGCGAGCCCTCGGACGAGATCGTGGACCTGCCGGGCCGGGCGGGCCCAGTTCAGCTTCGCCTCGGCATTGGCGATCTTGGCGGCGTAGGTCACGCCCTCTTCCGGTTGCGGCGTGAACTGCAGGCCGCCGCGCCCGAGCGCGGCGAGCGCACGGACCATCAGATCGGCGCCCAGCGGCGCCAGCCGGTCGTGGAGTTCGCCGGAGGTCATGTCGGGGCCGATCTCCAGCCGCTCGACCATGCCGACGGGGCCGGTGTCGAGGCCCGCCTCCATCTTCATCACACAGACGCCGCTCTCGGCATCGCCGGCCATAACCGCACGCTGGATCGGCGCGGCGCCACGCCAGCGCGGCAGCAGCGAGGCATGCAGGTTGAGGCAGCCGAGCTCCGGAATGTCGAGGATCGCCTGTGGCAGGATCATGCCATAGGCGACGACGACCGCGACATCGGCCTGATGGGAGGCGATCTGCTCGGCCACCTCGGGCGTCTTCAGGGTCGAGGGCGTGAAGACGGGGATGCCGAAGCGCTCGGCCGCCCTGTGCACCGGCGAGGGTTTCAGTTCGAGGCCCCGTCCCGCCTGCGCCGGGGCGCGGGTGTAGCAGCTGACGACCTCGTGCCCCTGGCCGATGATTTCGGTCAGCGTCGGCACCGCGAAATCGGGCGTGCCCATGAAGATGACGCGCAAACTCATACGCTGGATGTTACCTCAATCGCGCCCGCCATTCCGGGCGTAGCAAAGCGAGGACCCGGAATCCATCATAGGATGCCTGAGCCCTCCGATGGATTCCGGATCGGCGCCGCTGGCGCGGCTCGTCCGGATGACGGCGGCTTGCTCTCGCTGTCCCGTCACCCCTCGCGTCGCGCCTGCTTGGCGAAGCGCTTGGTGACGCGCTCGCGCTTGAGGCGCGAGAGATGGTCGATGAACAGCACGCCGTTCAGATGGTCGATCTCATGCTGGATGCAGGTGGCGAGCAGGCCGTCGGCCTCGATCTCCTGCCGCTGTCCGTCGAGATCGGTGTAGGCGACCCTGACCGAAGCCGGCCTCTCGACCTCCTCATAATATTCCGGGATCGAGAGGCAGCCTTCCTCGTAGACGCTGCGCTCCTCCGAGGACCAGGTGATCTCCGGGTTGATGAAGGCCATCGGATTGCGCGGCTGCCGGTCGCGCTTCTCCTGGCTGTCGGCTGCGTCGGAAGTTTCGTCCTCGCCAGCAGCGGCGTCCTCCGGCTCAGGCGCGCGCTTGGCCACGTCGAGCGTCACCACGCGCTTGGGTACGCCGATCTGGATGGCGGCCAGCCCAATCCCGGGCGCGTCGTACATCGTCTCGAACATGTCGGCGACGAGGGTGCGGATCTCGGGCGTGATCTCGGCCACGGGGGCGGACACCAACCGAAGCTGGGAGTCTGGCAGGATGACGAGCGGGCGGATGGCCATGGGGCTGTGTCTGCGCGGTTTCTCGGGTGGTGGACGGGCCACATAAGCGCTCGCGCATCGCGGGTCAAACCGTTCCGCTTTCGTTCGAATTGATTCACCCGAATCGGCTATCCTGCCGCGATGACAGAGATCGCTTTCACCCTCCTCGACCGGCCCGTGACCTGGGCGCAGGCCGCGCTCGGCTTCGGCGTCTCGACGCTCGGGCTGCTCCTGCTGCTAGCGCTGTCGGCCTGGCGCGGCAGCCGCAGACGGGCGCTGGAGGCGCTGATCGCCGCCGAGCGCGCCCGCGAGACCGACGACAAGGTCGCCGAGATGAACCGGCTCCAGGCGGAGTTGACCGGCCGGATGCAGACCATGGCCGAGATCCTCTCGACGCGGCAGGGCGATCTCGCACGCCTCGTCGCCGATCGCATGGAGGGGCTGCGCCATCAGGTCGGCCAGGGTCTGGAGCAGAATGTCCGCCAGACCACCGAAAGCCTGGGCAAGCTGCAGGAGCGGCTCGCGGTAATCGACAGCGCTCAGAAGAACCTGACCAGCCTCACCTCCGAAGTGGTGACGCTGCGCGACGTGCTCTCCAACAAGCAGGCGCGCGGCGCCTACGGCCAGGGTCGCATGGAGGCGATCATCCGGGACGGGCTGCCCGGCGCCTTCTTCGCCTTCCAGCCGCAGCTCTCCAACGGCAACCGGCCGGACTGCCTGGTGACGCTGCCCGGCGACGGGCGCGGGCTCGTCATCGACGCCAAGTTCCCGCTGGAGAGCTTCACGCAATTGCGGGAGGCCCGTGGCGAGGAGGCGCGAAAGGCCGCCTCCGCACGCGTCCGCAACGATGTCGGCGTGCACGTGAAGGACATCGCCGAGCGCTATTTCCTGCCCGGCGAGACCCAGGACCTCGCCCTGCTCTTCGTGCCGTCAGAATCGATCTATGCCGATTTGCACGAGCATTTCGACGATGTGATCCAGAAGGCGCATCGCGCGCGGATCATGATCGTCTCGCCCTCGCTGCTGGCGCTCGCGATCCAGCTCATGCAGTCGCTGGTGCGCGATGCGCGGATGCGGGAAGAGGCGCAGGTGATCCAGAGCGAGGTCGGCAAGCTGCTGGCCGATGTCCGGCGGCTGGCCGAGCGGGCGGAGAAGCTCGATCAGCATTTCCGCCAGGCGCAGGACGATGTGGCCGGGCTGCGCACCTCGGCCGGCAAGATCGCCAGCCGCGGCGAGCGCATCGTGGCGCTCGATTTCGACGAGGCGAAGGGCGAGCCGACGCTGCCCTTCGCCGAGGGTTTGACCCTGAAGAAGGCCGCGGAGTGAGCGGCCGGGCGATCAGGCGACCGAAAGGGTCGCGCTGATCTCGGGCTTCACATTGAGCGTCTGGAAGACGACGCAGTAGCGCTCGGTCAGCTTCAGCAGCGTGTCGAGCTTCTCCTGCGGCGCGTCGGTCTCGACCTCGAAGGACAGCCGGATCGCCTTGAAGCCGACCGCGGCGTCCTTGGCGACGCCGAGCGTGCCGCGGAAGTCGAGATCGCCCTCGGCATGGACGACGCCCTTCTTCAGCTCGATCTCGAGCGCGGTCGCCACCGCCTTCAGGGTGACGCCGGCGCAGGCGACGAGGGCCTCCAGCAGCATGTCGCCCGAGCAGAGTTCGGCGCCTGAGCCGCCAGTGGCCGGGTGCAGCCCCGCCAGCGCGATCGCACGGCCGGTCTCGACCTTACAGGCGATATGCTGGTCGTCGAGTTCGCCCTTGGCCTTCAGGGTGACGACGGCCGCATTGGGGTCCGAACGGTAGGCGTCCTTGAGCGGGGCCTGCAGGGCGCGAAGAGCGGTGACGTCCATGGTGTCAGAACCTCAAGTCGAATGAACCTGTGGGATGCGCTGATAGAGGCTCGAGCGGTCACAGGCCACCGGAAAGCGATGCCCCGTGACGCGACTCACCACCACATCCCGGCCGTCTCCGCGGCCTTCTGCTGGTGCGGGGCCTCGTCACGCAGCGAACGATCCAGGCTGCGCAGCACCTCGCGCTTGGCGGCCTCGAACGCCGGCGAGAGCCGGTCGCGCGGGCGGGCGAGCGGGTTGTCGAATTCGTCGAAGATGCGGCCGGGCTTGGGCTGCATCACCACGATCCGGTCCGCCAGCGTCACCGCCTCCTCGACGTCATGGGTGACCATGACCACCGTCGGCCGGCTTTCGACCCACAGGGCGAGCAGGTGGCCATGGAGGCTGGCGCGGGTGGTGGCGTCGAGCGCGGAGAAGGGCTCGTCCATCAAGAGCAGCTTGGGGCGCGTGACGAGGGCGCGCGCGATGGCGACGCGCTGCTGCTGACCGCCCGAAAGCTCGCGCGGCCAGCGCCGGTCATAACCGCCAAGGCCCACCCGCACGAGCGCGTTGGTGACCAGTCCCTCCCGCTCGAAGGCCGAGAGATGCGAGAGACCGAAGCCGACATTCTCCGCAACCGAGAGCCAGGGAAAGAGTCGCGGCTCCTGGAAGATCACGCCGACATCGGCGCGCGGCTCGGCGATCGTGTCGCCGTCGAGCAGGATGCGCCCGGCGCTCGGCCGGTCGAGGCCGGCGATCAGCCGCAGCAAGGTGGTCTTGCCGCAGCCCGAGCCGCCGACGAGCGCGAGAATCTCCCCCTGCGCGACGTCGAGCGTGATGGCCGACAGCGCCTGCGTGCCGTCGGCATAGGTTTTCGACAGGGTCTCGAAGCTCAGCATCGAGGGCTCACTCAGAGTTTGTCGCGGGCCGTGTCCTGCCAGGCGAGAACCGGCCGCGTGAGGGCGACGAGCAGGCCATCGGCCAGCTTTCCGAGGACGGCGAAGCTGATGATGGCCGCAATGATGGTGTCGGGCCGGCCGAGCTGCTGGCCATCGACGAGGAGGTAGCCGAGCCCTTCGCTGGCGCCCATGATCTCGGCCGCGACCACGAACATGAAGCCCAGCCCCAGCCCCGAGCGCAGCGCGGTGATCCAGGCCGGCAGGATTGCCGGCAGCAGAACCCGTCGCGCCATCGCCAGCCGGCCGAGCCGGAAGACACGGCCGACCTCGACGATCTTGCGGTCGATGCCCTGGATCGCCGCAGCGACCCCGAGATAGACCGGGAAGAACACGCCGACCGCGATCAGCGCGACCTTCGACGCCTCGAAGATGCCGAGCCAGAGGATGAAGAGCGGCACCCAGGCGATCGAGGGGATGGCGCGCAGGGCCTGAAGCGTCGGGTCGATCAGGCCGCGCGCCACCGGAAGCGCACCGGTGATGGCGCCGAGCAGGGTGCCCGCCGCCGCACCGAGAGCAAACCCGGCCGCAACCCGCCAGAGCGTCGCCGCGGCATGGGTGAAGAGTTCGCCCGAAGCCGCGAGAGACCACAGGGTGGCCCCGACCACGCTCGGCGGCGGCATCAGCCGGCCATTGGCGAAGCCGGATCTGACGGCGACCTCCCACAGCACGGCCAGAACGACCGGCAGCGCAAACCCCGCCAGCGCCAGGCCGGGACGACGGGGCCGAGGCCGGGCTGGATCGCCCTGCTCGCCCAGCCCTGCCGTCTCGATCCCGAGCGCGCTCATCCGATCCCAGCGTGGGTCAGTTGGTGACGGCGAAGCTGCGGTCGAGCAGATCGTCGACCACGGCCTTCACATCGGTCTTGGCGGGCACGACGCCCGCCTCCTGCAGCGCGAGGCCGGCCGCGATGATGGTCTCGGCCTGCGCTGACCCGATGCTGGAATGCGTGAGTTCGGTCCGGGTGAGCTGTCGCTCGATCACGGCGTCCGACAGCTTGGTATAGGCGACCAGGGTCTTCTTCAGCTCGGCCGGATTGGCGAGGGCATAGGTCCGCGCCTGCTCATAGGCGGCCAGCACCTTGCGGACGAGGGCCGGATTGTCCTTGGCGAAGGCCTCCCGGACATTGAGAATACCCCAGGTGTTGTCGGCGGCCTTGCGATGGAAGAGCTTCGCGCCGCTCTCGACCTCGGCCGCGGCCATCAGCGGGTCGAGACCGGCCCAGGCGTCGACGTCGCCGCGCTCGAGCGCAAGGCGCCCGTCGGCATGCTGCAGCAGGACGAGCCTGACATCCTTCTCGGTCAGCTTGGCCTCGGCCAGCGCCCGGACCAGGAAGATGTGCGGATCGGTGCCGCGCGTGACCGCGACGCGCTTGCCCTTGAGGTCGGCGACTTTGGTGATCTCGCTCTTGGCCCCGGTGACGAGTGCCGTCCATTCAGGCCGCGAGTAGACGTAGATCGACTTGATCGGGTTGCCGTTGATCTTGCCGATCAGCGCGGCGGCGCCGGCGGTCGAGCCGAAATCGAGCGAGCCCGCGTTCAGGAACTCCAGCGCCTTGTTCGATCCGGCGGACTGGACCCAGCGCACGGTGATGCCGTCGGCGGCCAGCGCCTTTTCGAGGATGCCGCTGTCCTTCAGCACGAGGCTGACGGGATTGTAGGTCGCGAAGTCGATGCGGATTTCCTTCGGCGCCTGGGCAAAAGCCTGTCCGGCAGACAGAACGAGCGAGGCGGCGAGTCCGGCGATAGCGAGACGGCGGGAAATGGTCATTCGTGGTCCCTTTCGATGCGCGAAGGGACCGAGCGACAGGTTGGCGCCCATGCCCCACGCTTTAGCTGCACTTGTTTCGCGCCCGCAAGCTGGTGGCTCAAATCGGCGCGTATCCGCCTTGTAGGTCCATTCGTTCTGTATGTCAAACAGGACATGTCGGGATGTTGTTTGTCATATTTCACGTCAATTATCTGCTATTTAAACTTCTTTGCGAATCTCCTCCCCATGCTAACCAGCAGAAGGGTCCCGCGCCGGGCATTCCAGCAAGCGAGGTCAGGGCTGGTGTCATCCTCTGCCGATCAGCCGGCTCTCGAACTCGACGCCGTTCTCGCCAATCCGCGCCGTGCCATGGCTCCGCTGCTGGCCGACGTGGCGGCTGCACCCACGCCCCAGGCGCGTCCCGCCCTCGTCGCGGCGCTGCGAAGCGTCCTCGATCAGGGGCTCGACTCCGCAAAGAGCCTTCTGAAGCGGCCGCGCCATGGTCTGGTCTGCGCACAGCACCTGTCCGCCGTGATGGACGCCATCGTCGGTTGCCTGCATGTGGCGGCGACCGAGCTGTTCTATCCCGCGCAGAATCCCTCCCAGTCCGAGCGCATCGCCGTGGTGGCGGTCGGGGGCTATGGCCGCGGCACGTTGGCGCCGGGCTCGGATGTCGATCTGCTCTTCCTGTTCCCGCACAAGCAGACGGCCTGGGGCGAGAGCGTCGTCGAGGCGATGCTGTACCCTCTCTGGGACCTGAAACTGAAGGTCGGCCACTCCGTCCGTTCACTCGACGACTGCGTGCGCGAGGCGCGTGCGGACATGACGATCCGCACGGCAATGCTGGAAGCGCGCTTCGTCGCGGGCGACGTGATGCTGTTCCATGATCTCGTCAGGCGCTTCGGTGCGGAGGTCGTGGAGGGAACCGCCCCGGCCTTCACCGAGGCCAAGCTGCAGGAGCGCGAGACCCGCGTGCGCCGCGCCGGAACCTCACGCTATCTGGTCGAGCCCAACGTCAAGGACGGCAAGGGCGGCCTGCGCGATCTCAACACGCTGTTCTGGATCGCCAAATACGCCTACCGCGTCAACGACGCGCGCGAGCTCGTCGCGGCCGGGCTGTTCGACCGCAAGGAACTGCTGATGTTCCAGCGTTCGGAGGAATTTCTCTGGCGCGTCCGCTGCTGGATGCATTTCATCACCGGCCGGGCCGAGGAGCGGCTGTCCTTCGACCTGCAGCGTCAGGTCGCGGCAGCCATCGGCTATGCCGGGCGCAGCGGCCAGGCGCCGGTCGAGCGCTTCATGAAGGCCTATTTCCTCGTCGCCAAGGATGTCGGCGACCTGACGGCGATCGTCTGCGCCGCGCTGGAAGCGCGTCAGCAGAAGCCGCGCGCCTCACTCTCCCGGCTGCTCGGCTCCTTCGCTAAGCGCAAGCGCGTGCGCGCGCTCGGCCATCCTGATTTCACGCTGAAGAGCCAGCGGCTCAACGTCGTCGATCCCGACGCCTTCCGGCGCGACCCGGTCAATCTGCTGCGGCTCTACGAGATCGCCAGCCGCGACGATCTCGCGATCCATCCCGAGGCCAGCCGGCTGGTGACACAGTCCCTGCGACTGGTGACGCCGCAGCTGCGCAACGATCCCGAGGCGAACCGCATCTTCCTGGAGATCCTCACGGCACGGCGCTCGCCCGAAGCGGTGCTGCGGCGGATGAACGAGTCCGGGCTGCTCGGCAAGTTCGTGCCGGATTTCGGCCGCGTCGTCGCGATGATGCAGTTCAACATGTATCATCACTATACGGTCGACGAGCATCTGATCCGCAGCATCGGCGTTCTCGCCGAGATCGATGCGGGCGTGCTCGAATCCGAGCATCCCCTCGCCAACGGCATCATGCCGACGATCACCAACCGGCGGGCGCTCTACGTCGCCCTGTTCCTGCACGACGTCGCCAAGGGCCGCATCGAGGATCATTCGATCGCCGGCGCCCGTATCGCCCGCAAGCTCGGGCCGCGGCTCGGCCTGACCGAAGGCCAGACCGAGACCGTGGCCTGGCTGGTCGAACACCATCTCGACATGTCGACGGTGGCGCAGAGCCGGGATCTCGGTGACCCCAAGACGATCGAAAGCTTCGCCGCGACGGTGCAGACGCTGGAGCGGCTGAAGCTCCTGCTCGTGCTGACGGTGGCCGACATCAAGGCTGTCGGCCCCGGCGTCTGGAACGGCTGGAAGGGCCAGCTCCTGCGCACGCTCTATTACGAGACCGAGATCATGCTCGCCGGCGGACATTCCGCGATCGAGCGCAAGGCGCGGGTTGAGAAGAAGCAGGATGCCCTCAAGGAGCGGCTCTCGGACTGGGGCGACGCCGCCCGCGACGCCTATCTTGCCCGCCACTACCCGGCCTACTGGATCAAGACCGATGTCGGCCGGCAGGAGAAGCATGCCCGCTTCATGGCCCGCGCCGAGGCCGAAGGGCGCACCACCGCGACGCTGGTCGAGACCGACCAGTTCCGCGGTGTGACCGAGCTCACCATCCTCGCGCCCGACCATCCGCGCCTGCTCGCCATCGTCACCGGCGCCTGCGCGGCCTCGGGCGGCAATATCGTCGACGCCCAGATCTTCACCACCACCGACGGGCTCGTGCTCGATACGATCTCGGTCTCGCGCGCCTTCGACCGTGACGACGACGAGTTGCGCCGCGCCGAGCGGATCGCGGCGGCGATCGAGCGGGCGCTGAAGGGGGAGATCAAGATCGCCGATCTCGTCGCCCAGCGCCGGGCGCCGCCGCCGCGCGGCCAGACCTTCCAGGTCGCGCCCGAGGTCATCATCGACAATGTGCTCTCGGCCCGCCACACGGTGCTGGAGATCGCCGGGCTCGACCGGCCCGGCCTGCTCTACGATCTGACCACCGCGATCGGGAAGCTCAACCTCAACATCGCATCCGCCCATATCGCCACTTTCGGCGAGAAGGCGGTCGACGTGTTCTATGTCACCGACCTGACGAATGCGAAGATCGTCTCGACCGCGCGGCAGCTCGCCATCCGCAAGGCCTTGCTCGAGGTGTTCGAGCCGGAGGGAGAGAAGGCGGCCGCGACCCGGGCGCGAGCGCCGGCCCGCGCTTGATTTAACGCCCGACAAGCCCGATATCGGCCACGAACGCCGCCCGCCGTTCGCGCCTCGGCGGCCCTGATTTGCGAGAGTTGGAACACGCCATGACGCAGAACCCTGCGACGGACAATCCGAACGCCGAGCCCGCCGTCGAGGAGGCCACCGCGCAGTCTCCCGAGGACATCATCCAGGCGAATTTCGCCCGGATCGAGGCCGAGCGCGACGATCTGAAGGACAAGCTGCTGCGCACGCTGGCGGACATGGAGAATCTCCGCCGCCGCACCGAGCGTGAGATCGCCGACGCCAAGGCCTATGCCGTAACGAGCTTCGCCCGCGACATGCTGGGCGCGGCCGACAATCTGCGCCGCGCGCTGGAAAGCCTGCCCGAGACCGCCCGCACGACCGAGGAGCCTGCCCTCAAGGGTCTGATCGAGGGCGTCGATCTGACCGAGCGCGACCTGCTGAAGACGCTCGAGCGCCATGGCGTCCGCAAGATCGATCCGCTGGGCGAGAAATTCGATCCGAACCTGCATCAGGCGATGTTCGAGGCGCCCGACGCCGAGATCGCCAAGGGCCTGGTGTCCAAGGTCGTCCAGTCCGGCTACAAGATCGGCGAGCGCGTGCTGCGGCCGGCGCTGGTCGGCGTGTCGGCCGGTGCGCCGAAGCCGCAGGCGGCCGAGGGCGGCGACAGCACTCCGACCACGCACTGATCCGTGCTCGAGGCCGCCGGCGTCGCCGTCTTCGCGTTGACCGGCGCCCTCGTCGCCGCCCGCAAGGGCATGGATCCGTTCGGCTTCATCCTGCTCGCGACCGTCACCGGCGTCGGTGGCGGCACGCTGCGCGATCTCTTGCTCGGCCGACCGGTCGCCTGGGTCGAGGCGCCGCTGAGCGTCATCATCTGCACGGCGGTGGCTCTCTCGGCCTGGTCCATCGCCTATTTCCGCCCGGGCCGCATGGATAGCTGGAGCGCCAAGCGTCTGCTGATCTGGGCCGACGCGGCGGGGCTCGCCCTCTTTGCGGTCTCGGGAACGCAGAAAGCTCTGGCGGCAGGCGTTCCGCCGCTCTCGGCCGTGGCGCTGGGGGCGGTCACCGCCTCCTTCGGCGGTATCCTGCGCGACATTCTGGCGGGCGACCGCGCCATGGTGCTGTGGAGCCGCGACTTCTATGTCACCGCCGCCGCGGCGGGCGCCGGGGCGACCGCTGTTCTCACCACGACGGGCTTCAGCGCACCCCTCGTCATGCTCGGCGGGCTGGCGGCCGGGTTCGGCCTGCGCGCGGGCTCGATCCTGCTCGGCTGGTCGTTTCCGAACCTGCCCGGGTCGGACGGCTCGCGCTGAGCCCGCGCTCAGGCTGGCGGCTTCGTCACGCGGCGCAAGGTCAGATTGATCCGCCCCCCTTGCGGCAGCAGCGCCGAAGAGCCGGCGAGGATGCGGTCGATGCCGTGATAGGCGAGCCGCGCCTCGCCGCCGAAGAGCAGCGCATCGCCCGAGGCCAGCTTCAGCGAGACCGTCTTGCCGCCGCGCTGTGTCCCGCCGATGCGGAAGACCGCCGTGTCGCCGAGCGAGAGCGAGAGCACGGGGGCGTCGAATTCCTGCTCGTCGCGGTCCTGATGCAGGCCCATCCGCGCGTCGGCCGCATAGAAATTGACGAGGCAGGCCTCGGGCTCGTGCGGATAGGAGGCGAGATCGCGCCAGGCTTGCGTCAGGACGTCCGGCATCGGCGGCCAGGGCTCGCCGGTCACGGGATGGAGCGGCTGGTAGCGGTATCCCGTCTCGTCCGAGACCCAGCCGAGCGTGCCGCAATTCGTCATGCGGACCGAGAAGGGCTTGCCGGTCTTCGGCATGCGCGGCTGGAAGAAAGGCGCCTGCGCCGCGACCGCGCGCAGATCCGCCACCAATGCAGCCTGCGCCTCCGGCCCGAGATAGCCAGGCCAGTGGACGACGCCGGGCGCGACGGCGAGGCGCGTCATCGCAGCCGCCGCTCAGAGGCTGTCGAGCCCGAGGACATCGGCCATGGAATAGAGCCCCGGCGCCCGCCCGCGGCCCCACAGCGCCGCCTTGACCGCCCCCTGCGCGAAGAGCCCGCGATCCTCGGCGAGATGGGCGAGTTCGAGCCGCTCGCCCGCGCCCGCGAAGATGACCTTGTGCTCGCCCACGACAGTGCCGCCGCGCAGGGTCGCAAATCCGATCGTGCCGGGCACGCGGGCACCGGTCTGCCCGTCACGAACCGCCACGCGCTCCTGCGCCAGATCAACCTCCCGGCCCGCCGCAGCCGCCTCGCCGAGCAGCACCGCGGTGCCGGAGGGCGCATCGACCTTCATGCGGTGATGCATCTCGACGATCTCGATGTCCCAATCCGTCCCCAGCGTCGCGGCGACCTTGCGCACCAGCGCGGCGAGCAGATTGACGCCCAGGCTCATATTGCCGGAGCGGACGATGGCGGTGTCGCGCGCCGCCTCGGCGAGCCTCGCCAGATGGGACGGTTCGAGCCCGGTCGTGCCGACGATGTGTGCAATGCGGGTCCGCGCCGCCAGCGCCGCGAAGGCAATGGTCGCGTCCGGCGTGGTGAAATCCAGCACGCCGTCGGCTGCGGCGAAGGCAGCCGCCGCATCGTCCGTGACCGGAATGCCGTTGGCCGGCAGCCCTGCGAGCAGCCCTGAGTCCTGCCCGAGATGGGGCGAGCCCGGCCGCTCGACCGCCGCCGACAGCGTACAGCCCGGGGCGTCGTGGATGGCCCGCAACAGCATGCGGCCCATCCGGCCGGCGGCTCCGACGACGACGAGGCGCATGTCCGACATCAGGCGAATCTCCAAAGCGTGTCGTTCCAAGGCAGCACAGACCGCCCGATCGCAGGAGTCCGCCTATAGGCTGGATCGGGCGGGCGCGACACCCGAAACCGCACAACGAAAAACGGCCGGGTCGCCCCGGCCGTTCGGATGTCGTGTTCGAGAGGCTCAGGCGGCCTGCTGGATCGCCGAGAGCTTCCACGGGCCGCCGCGCCTGCGCACGAAGGTCCAATACTCCGAGACTTCCTGAGGCACCGTGGCGCTGCCGTCCACGACCTTGCCGCTGGAGCGCTCGTAGAGCGCGTTGATCAGGCTGAAGCGCATCGCGACGGTGGCATAATCGAAGCCCTCCTCGGTCCAGGCTTCCGAGAGGTCGCCCTGGAGCAGCTTCACGTCGGAGACGCGGTCGACCACACCCTTGCGCACATTGGCGGTCAGGTCGTCGTCGAAATAGCCGAACATCTCGTCGGTCACACGCTCGCGCAGACCCTTCTCGTCCTCGTTCGAATAAGCGGCGTTGATTTCGCCCAGGAGCCGCTCGAAGTCGTTGAAGTCCTGTCCCACCAGTTCGATCGGCGTCGTCTGGGCCGCAGCGGGAGCAGCCGCGGCGGCGCCGAGGCCACCCGCCATGGCGCCGACCGGAGCGGACGGACGCGGCTGGGGCTGCATCGCCTCACGCGACAGCGGCGCGCCTGCGGTGGCGAGCTGTGGCTCGGAGCGACGGCGGAAGAAGCGCACGGCCAGCCAGATCACGCCACCGATCAGGGCGAGCTGGAGCAGGAAGCCGACGATGCCGGCCAGCGAAGCGAGGCCGCTGAAGAAGCCGGAGCCGGACAGCAGGCCGAACAGGCCGGCGCCGAGCAGGCCGGCGCCGAGGCCCATCATCAGGCTGCGGGCCATCGAGGGGCGCGCGGCCTGGGCGGCAGCGGCCGCCGCGCCCGCGGCCGGAGCGGCCTGCGCCGGCGAAGGCTGCGCGCTGCGCTGGAAGGGCTGGGCGCCGTTGGGCGTCGTGTCGGTGCGCATGGGCGCCGCTTCGGTCCGGGAGCCGCGGCTCCCGACACCTCCCTTGCCGCCCGGGCGCGCTTCGGCCAGCACGGGCACGAGGAGCAGAGCACCAGCGAGTACGGCGACGACACGACCACGACGGGCGAGCGAGATCAGAGACATGGTTCCTCCCAGAGCCCCCCTTGGGCTCTCTACGTGGGAATATGGGGCATGCGTTCTGGTTCTGCAAGACGCACGCGACTAAGCGCCTGCGAGTACACAATAATATGAAAATATAAGATTTCTGGGATGCGGTGGCCGAACATGTTAGACTAGCCGCAATGGCGCTGCAGACGACCTTTCGTTTCGCAGGAGCGAGATATGACTGCTTTCAATGCCGCGGTCGCCGCGACAACACGCAGATCGCGAAGAATTTTCCCGACGTCGCACGTGTTTTTCATGACCTTGGCGATGATCGGCTTGCCCTTCTCGGGCTTGGCCGCCGAACCGGCCATCCCGCTCGATCCCCCCCGGCAGGCCCAGGCGCCCGAACCGCTCTGCTTCTGCTGGAATGACGGGCGCAAGATCGCCGAGGGCAGCACCGCCTGCATCCGCACCACCCAGGGGCGCCGCATGGCGCTGTGCGGACGGGTGATCAACATGATGTCCTGGCAGGTGACGGAGAACCCCTGTCCCGAGAGCTGAGCAGGCCTGCGACGACAAGAGAGCACGGCTCCAAAACGGCAGCACCGCCGGGACGAGATCCCGGCGGTGCGCCTTTAGCCCAATGGTCTTAGCGACTCGAGACTGACGTGGTCAGAACGCACCCAGCACGATGAGGATCATGAAGGCGAAGGCCGCACCCATGATCAATCGGTCGAGACGTAGCGTGAGGCTCATCACACCCTCCTGTGTCATTGACCTGACACGACGCTAGCAGAACTGGCGAAGGCCGCAAGAGGGCGACAGCGTGGCGGCATGGCGGCACAGCCAAGAGTATGACTAAAAATCGCTTAAAGCACTGAATAGTCTTGGGGATAATCTCTGCTAACCAGCGCGCGCGACAAGGTTTTCAATCGCCTTGGCGACTGCGATGGCCTGCTCGTCGCGCCCGAAGCCGGTGATGACCTGGACACCTGTGGGCAGACCGCGCGGGCCGCGGGCGACCGGAACGGTGGCGCAGGGCACGCCGAGCAGGGTCCACAGCCGGTTGAAGCGCGAGTCACCGGTCGAGTCGCGGCTGTCCGGCGCCTCGCCCGGCGCCGCGAAGGTCGCCACCACGTCCACTTCGGCGAAGAAGGCGCGGGCCGCGTCCCGGCCGCGGCGGGATCGGCGACGGGCTTCGTCGTACTGCGCCGGCGTCACGGCCTGGGCCGTGTCCAGATAGGCCTGGAGCTTCGGCGGCAGCGCCTCCCGGTGATGGGCATATTCCCACGCCAAGGCCTGCGTCGCCTCATAGTCCTGCAGTGGCCCATGCGCGTGGAAGGCCTCCGCCAGGGCGGCGGGCCCGTCATGCGGGACCAGAACCGCGCCCGCGTCCGTTGCCAGCTCGCGGAATCGCTCCAGCGCCGTCGCCGATGCGGGCTCGGGAGCGCCGGCGTAATCCTGGAGGTGGAGGCCGATGCGCAGGCCTTTGAGCGATGCGGCCGGCGCGTCGAGTTCCGGGCGTCCGGCGATGGCGGCCAGGGCCAGCCCCGCGTCGTCGGCGGTCGCCGCCATCAGGCCGAGCGTGTCAAGCGACCAGGAAAAGGGCTTCACTCCGACCGTCGGCAGCAGCGCATAGGAGGGCTTGATCGCAGCGACGCCACAATACGAGGCCGGCCGGATCACCGAGCCACCCGTCTGCGTGCCGATCGCGAGCGGGATCATGCCGGCCGCGACGGCGGCGGCGGAGCCAGCCGAAGATCCACCGGGGCTTGCGGCGGGATCATGCGGGTTGAAGGTCGGAGCGGGGTCGAGAAAGGCGAAGGCGGTGGTGTGTGTCTTGCCCGCGACGGTGGCGCCGGCCGCCTTCAGCGCCATGACGATCGGCGCATCGGCCCGCGGCCGCCACCCGGCATAGATCGGCGAGCCCATCATCGTCGGCAGATCGGCCGTGTCGATGATGTCCTTCACGCCGCAGGCGACGCCGGCGAGCGGGCCCTCGCCGGGCTGCAGCGTGTCCGGACGGCTGGCGAAGGCCTGGATCCGAGGCTCAAGCGCGGCGATGCGCGCCTGGCTGACGGCGAGCGCCCCGGCCGGCGTGGTCTCGCCACGGGCGATACGGGCGAGGATGTCGCGCAGGCTCTGCATGTCACTCTCCGATGACGCGGATGATGAGGCCGGTCGCGCGGCGCGCGACCGGAATGGCGATGAAGGCGGTGACCGCGGCGCAGGGCCACGCGACCGCGAAGGCGGCGAGCCAGTGGCGGACGAAGTCGGCGGGCAGGCCGAGATTGAGCCAGGTCACGAGGGCGGTCATCAGGAAAGCTATGATGCCGGCCATCAGAACCGGAAAGATGAAGCGCGCCTTGCCCGTCATCGGCCGATCTCCCTGGACGGCGAGGATCGGGCTGTGTCGCATGCGCCCGGCATGCAGGCCAGAGGCGTGACGACATGAGGGCTTGCCCCTCCGGCATTGCCGGCCCTGTCCGTGCCGCTTGACGCTGCAGGAGCCCCCCGTCATGTTAATTCAATTAACATTGAGACCTCCGCAATGCCGTCCCTCGTTCCTCTCGCCACCGCTTCGCCCGTGATCCAGCTCCATGTTGCCGGAGCGATCGCGGCTCTCGCCTCCGGTGTGGCGGTGGCCCTGCTGCCCAAGGGGACGCCGTTGCACCGGCGTCTGGGTTGGGTTTTCGTGCCGGCGATGGCGGTGGCTGCGGTCAGTTCGCTCGCGATCGCCCGCAGCGGCCATTACAGCGCGATCCACCTGCTGACGCTGCTGACTCTCATCAGCCTGCCCTATGCCGTGCTCGCGCGCCGGCGCGGCAACATCGCGGCGCATCGCTCCGCGATGATCGGCCTGCTGCTGGGCCTCGTCATCGCCGGCGCCTTCACGCTGCTCCCGGGCCGGCTGATGCATGCGGTCGCTTTCGGCGCTGCGGCGACGGCGCATTAGGGAACGGTTAACCGCCCCTGCAAAGTTCATGAGGCTGTGTCCCGCCGGGCTCACCCGGTTGAGAAACCGTTCACGAAACGGGTCGCAATTGATGGGTCATGCGACGCGTTCACCTCGCCCTCATCGCTCTCGGACTGCTCGGAACCGGGCTTGCCGGCTGCGGCAAGTTCCAGAAGCCGCAGCGCGCGGCCTGGCGCGACCAGGCCGAGGCCGCCTGCCTGGCCTCCCGCCAGGTGCAGCTCTCCGCCTATGTCAGCCTGCGCGAGAAGCCGATCGACGGGCCCGGAACCTGCGGCATGGAAAGGCCGCTCAGGGTCGCGGCTTTCGCCAATGGCGGCATCGGACTGACCAGCAAGGCGACGCTGGCCTGCCCCGTGGTCGCGACCACCGACAAATGGCTCGCGGAAGTGGTGCAGCCGGCGGCGCAGAACGTGCTCGGCGCGCAGGTGATCGAGATGCGGGCGGGCTCCTATTCCTGCCGAGCCATGAACAACGGCACCGGGACCAGCCGCACCTCCGAACATGCCTATGGCAACGCCGTGGACGTGTTCGCCTTCCGGCTCAATGACGGCCGCACGGTCACAGTGAAGGATGGCTGGCGCGGCTCGCCCGAGGAGCAGAACTTCCTGCGCGAGATCTTCGTCGGCGCCTGCGAGCGTTTCTCGACCGTGCTCGGCCCGGGCGCGGACATGTTCCACTACGATCACTTCCACATCGACCTGGCGCGCCATTCGAAGGGCCGCCACATCTGCAAGCCGGTGATCAAATACACGCCGAACCACAACCTGCCGCCGCCCGATCCGGCCCGGCCCTACTCCTCGGCGCAGCCGAGCCTGCGCGACGGCGCGCCGGCCATGGTCGCGGGCGGGTCGTTGCTGCGACAGCCCCAGGGCGGCCTGCGGCCGCCGGGGGCGGTGTCGACGGGCGGCTATCCGGTCGCGAACCATCAGGGACAGGGGCTCGACGCCCAGCGCCGCTTCCTCGAGGAGTACGACAATCGGCCGCTCAATCCGCCGCGTTACAACCGGCCGGGCGACGTCCAGAACCTGCCGGGCGAGCAGCGCGGGCCGCTGACGCTGCCGGGCTCGGTGCCGCCGACGGAGGAAGTCGTCATCGGCGACGACGAGGGCACGGGCGTCATCGATCAGGAGGGCTACGACCAGGCCCAGCCGCTGATCACGCCCCAGCGCGACCCCTTCGCCTACAGCTCCGGGCGGACGACACCCCGCCGCTGAGCCGGGCTCAGCGTGAGACCAGGACCTGCCGGCATTCGGCCGGCAGCTCGTCCAGCGCCATAGGCGGCTTGGGCTTGGGCGCCGGCCCGGTGCGGGGCGGCTTGGGCGGCGCGAAAATCGCAGCGCGCTGCCGCTCGATCCAGTCGGTCAGTTCCTGGCCGCAGCCATCGCCGAAATTCGGCGGCTCCTGGCCGCTGCAGCTCGCCATGCCGGCCGGACAGCTCATCCGGATATGGAAATGGTAGTTGTGGCCCCAGATCGGCCGGACCTTGTTGAGCCAGGTGCGGTCGGCTCCGGCCTCGCGGCAGAGCGCGACCTTGATCGCGGGATTGACGAAGATCCGCTCGACCCGCGGTTCGCTGGCGGCGGCCCTGATCAGGCGGGTATGGGCCGGCGTCCAGTGCCTGGGATCGACATCGCGCCAGTCGGCACGGGCCATGTTGACCGCCGGCATGTTCTCGCGCGCCTCGCGGTCGAGCCGTCCGCGCGGCATCGGCGTCAGCCAGAGATCGGCGTCGAGGCCGATCTGGTGGGAGGCATGGCCGGTCAGCATCGGGCCGCCCCGCGGCTGAGAGATGTCGCCGACGAGCAGGCCAGGCCAGCCCGTGATCCGCGGGACCTCGCGAGCGAGATCCTCGAGGTATTCGATCAGGACGGGGTGGCCCCAGTAGCGGTTGCGGTTCAGCCGCATCACCTGCCAGCTCGGTCCGTCCACGGGCAGCGCCGTCGCGCCGGCGAGGCAGCCGCGCGCATAAGAGCCGATCGCGCGGGCCTGCATATTGGCTGGCGCCGTCTTCTGGCCGAAGAGCGCGCGCGCGGCATCCGGGAAGGCGGCGATGTTGGCGGCGCGGCGCTTGGCCTCCTCCTCCGCGGTCGACTGTGCGCCGGCGGCCGCGGGCAGGAGGGCTGCGGCCAGCAGGCAGGCGGCAGCGATTCGGCGATGAAAACGGGGCATGAGCCAGATTCGTCCAGCTCCGCTGGGCGGGTCAAGCCACCGACGATTTGGCGATGGACAACCCTGCCCCTAGACGGCAGCTTCTGGTGCAATCAGTGGCGGACCGGATGGAAGCCGCCAGCTTGGGGGAAGGATTACCGATGAATTCATTCTCGATCGACCGTCGCAGCCTGCTCGCCGCGCTCGGCGCCGGCGCGATCGCTGCACCGGGCAGCGCCTTCGCGCAGGCGGCGTGGCCGCAGGGCCGCACCATCAAGCTCGTGGTGCCGTTTCCCCCGGCCGGCGCCACCGACGTGCTCGGCCGCCTCGTCGCCGACAAGCTCGGCCAGAGCTGGGGCATCAATTTCGTGGTCGAGAACCGCGCCGGCGCAGGCGGCAATATCGGCACGGATGCCGTCGCCAAGGCCGAGCCCAATGGTGATACGCTTCTGATCGTCTCGGTCGGCATGGCGACGAACCAGTATCTCTACCCGAAGCTGAACTACGACCCGGTCAAGGATCTGGCGCCGATCACGATGGTCGCGCTGGTGCCGAACCTGCTCGTCGTGAACAAGGACCTGCCGGTGAAGTCCGTCGCGGATCTGATCGCCTATGCCAAGGCGAATCCGGGCAAGCTCAGCTACGGCTCCTCCGGCATCGGCACCTCGGTGCATCTCTCGGGCGAGTATTTCCAGAAGCTGACCGGGACGAAGATGGTGCATGTCCCCTATCGCGGCACGGCTCAGGCGACGCAGGATCTGATCGGCGGGCGCATCGACCTGATCTTCGACAACATCACCCAGGCGTTGCCGCATGTGCGGGCCGGCTCGATCCGCGGGCTCGGCATCACCACCGCCAAGCGCTCGGCGGCCGCCCCGGAATTCGCGCCCATCGCCGAGACGGTGCCGGGCTTCGACGTGTCCTCCTGGTTTGCGCTCTTCGCGCCCGCCAAGACGCCGCAAGCCATCATCGACAAGATCCAGGCCGATACCAAAGCCGGCCTCGCCGATCCGGCGCTGCGCGCCAAGATGGATCAGCTGGCTGCCGAACCGGTGGGCGGCACCCCGGCCGAGCTCGCCGCCTTCCTGCAAGGCGAGATGACGAAATGGGGCGGCCTGATCAAGGAGATCGGCATCAAGGTCGAGTGAGTCTGCGGCGCGCACCCTGAAGGGAACCCGCCTTCGGCGGCGGCGTTGCCCCGGCATCCAGTCGCATCGCCGTCGCGATGCGCCGTCGAAGGGTTGCCGCCATGTCCACGCTCGTCATCGTCCTGATAGTCGTCCTGCTGCTCGGTGGCGGCGGGTATTACGGACATCGCTCATATGGCACCGCGGGGCTCGGCGGCGTGCTCGGCCTCGCTCTGGTGGTGCTGCTGGTTCTCTGGCTCCTGGGCGCGCTCGGGGGCGCGCCGGTGCGCGTCTGACGGTTGATGGCCGCGCGCCCTCAAAGGGGCGTGCGGTTCTCCCAGACGGCAATCGCGGCGGCGAGATCTTCCAGCGACATACCGACCGATTTGAACAGGGTGATCTCACCGCCCTCGGCATGACCAGGGACACGGCCGTGGCAGATGTCCGTCAGCGTGCCGGCGACACGCTCCGCCGCATAATCGCCTTCGTCGATCCCGATCGCGACATCGCCGCCCTCGTCGATGGCCTTCTCCGAGTCGACGATGACGCGCGCCCGGTGCAGCGCCTCGGCATCGGCCTCCCGCATCTGCATGGTGAAGGCGCCGACGAGATCGAGATGGGCGTCGCGCTTGAGCCAGCGCCCGTGGATCAGCGGCTCGGTCGCGTTGGTGGCGCAGGAGATGATGTCGGAGGTACGCGCCTCGCCTTCGAGATCGGTCACGGCACGGACCGCGATGCCCTCGGCCGTGAGCTGAGCCGCAACGGCCTCCGCGGCCTCGGGTCGCCGCGCCCAGATCGCGATGTCGGTCAGCGGCCGCACCGAGCGATGCGCCTTGATCAGGAAGGGGGCAAGGCCGCCTGCGCCCACCATGAGCATCTTGCTGGCGGCGGGATTGGCGAGATGGCGCGAGGCCAGGGCTGAAGCCGCCGCCGTCCGCCAGAGCGTCAGCCGGGTTCCGTCCATCACCGCCAGCGGTTCGCCCGTGCGCCCGTCCATCAGGAGGTAGGCGCCCATCACCCCCGGCAGGTTGCGCGTGCCATTGGCGAAGAAGACGGAGACGATCTTGGTGCCGATGTAGGGGTGCGCGGCCTCAGCTGCGCTCCAGGCCGGCATAATCAGCAGCACGGCCTCCTCGCCGGGCCGCTCGATGCGGTGATGCGCCCGCGGAGGCACCACGGCTTCGCCGCGGAACGCCTCGGCCAGCGTATCGATCAGCCCGGGGAAGCTCAGCGCCGCGTCGATCTCGGCCTGTCCGAACAGCCGCATCAGACGCGCCCGTTGGTCAGGGCCGGCAGGGCGGAGTCCGGCACGGCGGATCGCAGCATCTGCGTCTCGGCGCGCAGCGCCTCGGCCTCACGGCGGTTGCGACGCGCGGCCTTGCGGTGTTTCCCCTGCGCCAGCCAGGCCGCGAAACCACCGATTAGCACACCGACCGCCAGCGCCGCCAGGACGACGGCGAAGAGCGGAACATCGAAGGCGAACTGGGGCGCATCGCGGCTGACGGGGTCGAAAGAGACCCGCACCGGCGCCCGGTTGGCGACGGCGAAGAGCACGACCGCCAGCGCGATCGGGACCAGGATCAGGGCCTTGAAGAAGGATTTCATCGCACTTCCTTTGCAAGGTCGCCGCATCGGCACCCAAGGGCCGCGCGGTGGGACGGCGCCGGGCGCCGTCGACGGGATCGCGAGAGAATGCGGGCGCCCCGCCCTCGCGGATCTTGGTTGGCCGGCCTCGAGCGCTCCGGCCGGCTCAGGCCTTGCCGTTCAGCCGCAGGCGCAGCTCCTTGCCGGTCTTGAAGACGGGCACGAACTTCTCCTCGACCTCGACCGCATCGCCGGTCCGCGGGTTGCGGCCGACGCGGGCGGAGCGGGCCTTGCGGGAGAAGGCGCCAAAGCCGCGCAGTTCCACCCGGTCGCCCCGCGACAGCGCCTTGACGATCTCGTCGAGGATCGCCGTCACGATGTTCTCGATGTCGCGCTGATACAGATGACCATTGCGCTCGGCGATGCGTTGGACGAGTTCTGATTTGATCATCGCTGCAATATAACCGCTTGTATCAACATCACTTTTCGACGGCAGGCTGCCAGAGCGCCAGAGGCGCGTCAAGCCGCAAACCGAGCGGCTGGTCGGCAGCGCGCGCCAGCACGGCGGCGAGCGTGTCGAGACCGGCAGCGCGGGCGAGCGCCTCGCTCAGGCTCCACAGCCCCATCGAAGAGGACTCGCTGGTGCGGCGCCAGTCGCGGACGCGCAGCCCCTTCGCGACGCCCTTGTCCCTTTCGAGCCAGGCGATGGCTTCCGGCTCGCCGCCGATTTCGTCCACGAGCTTGAGTGCCGCTGCCTGCCGGCCGCTATGGACACGCCCGTCCGACACCACGGCCACCTCGGGATCGGCCAGCTTGCGCCGATCGCGGACCATGCGTTTGAACCAGTCGTAATTGTCGTCGACCACGCGCTGGAGCGCGGCACGCGCCTCCGGCGACGTCGGCTCATAACCGCTCGGAGCCGCCTTGAGCGGGCTGGACTTGATGGATTCGACCTTGACGCCGATCGTGTCGAGCAACTGTCCGACATTGGGGACCTGGAACAGCACGCCGATCGAACCGACCAGCGAGGTCTGGCGCGCCACGATCCGGTCCGAGCCGAGCGCGGCGATGTAGCCACCGGAGGCGGCGAGCCCGTCGACCACCGCGACCGTCGGCTTCTTCGCGGCCAGCCGCCGCAGGGATTCGTAGAGGGCTTCCGACCCGCTGACCGTGCCCCCGGGGCTGTCGATGCGCAGGATCACCGCCGCGGCGCGGCTCTCTTCCAGCGACTTGATCAGCTCCAGCGTGCGGCGGTCGCCGGAAATGAAACCCGAGATCGTGACGCGGGCGATGTGTTCCTGCGACAGCGAACCCGGCGTGCGGCCCGTCCAGGCGAGGCCCGCCACGACGGCCGCGCCGAGCACGCCGACGACCGCGAGAAGGCGCCACAGCGTCACCTTGCGGCGCAGGCTGCGACGGTCGGCGAGCAGATCGGCATCGGACGACATCAGGGCACTCCTGGCGGGTTTCAGACCGGGACGGCTCGGCTGCCGCGACGCCGCTTTCGGCGCCGGGCATCATGCTCCGGCGCCCGTGATGTAGCCCCGCCCCCCTGCCGGGGCAAGGCGACAGCGGCCGTTCAGGCCGCGACCGAGGCGCGCGCGCGGTCGAGCGCAAGCAGCGCGAGCCCGCTGGCGACCGAGCGGAAGGCGTCGCCGACATGGATGCGCTCCCGGCCGAAGCGTCGATCGAACAGCGCCCGCACCGCCGGCACATGCGAGGTCCCGCCGGTCATGAAAACGGCCTCGATCGCCTCTGCGGCGACACCGGCCTCGACGAGCGCCCGGTCGAGTGCCGCCTCGATGGCCGCGACGTCCTGCGCGATCCAGCTCTCGAAATCGTTTCGCGTGATGCGACGCTCGATCGAGATGCCGGTCTGCTCGAAGCGCAGCACCGTATCGTCGGCGCCCGACAGCGCGATCTTCGCCGCGGAGACTGCACGGTAAAGCTCGTAGCCGAGATCGTATTCGATCACGGTGAGCAGGTCCTCGAGCCGGTCGGGTTCGACCGCATCGCGGATCAGCGCCTTGAGCTCGGCCATGGTCTCGCGGCTCTTCATCAGCGAGAGCCGGTGCCATTGCGCGAAGGCGGCGTGGTAATGCGCCGGGATCGGCAGGAGCTTGCCGAAGGAACGGTACTGCGTGCCCTTGCCGAGCCGCGGCGAGATCGCATGTTCGATGATGCGATAGTCGAAGGTGTCGCCGGCGACGCCAACACCGGCATGCGACAGCGGCGTCGCCTCCAGCCGGCCGGCCGCGCCGGGCTCGAAGCGCATCACCGAGAAGTCGCTGGTGCCGCCGCCGAAATCCGCGACGAGCATGGTCTGCGGCCGGGTCAGCTCGCGGGCGTACCAGTAGGCGGCGCCGAGCGGCTCGTAGGCGAAATCGACCTGGCTCATGCCGGCCTCGGCATAGGAGGTCCGCAGGCGGCCCAGCGCGAGGTCCTCGTCCGGGCGCTCGCCGGCGAAGACCACGGGGCGCCCCGAAACGAGCGGCGTCCCGGCCAAGCCATCGAGCCCGGCGACGAGGTCGGCGAGGAAGACGCCGATCAGGTCCTCGAGCCGGAACAGCTTGCCGAAGAGCCGCGTCTCCTGGAAGGCGCGGCTGGAGAGATGCGTCTTGAGCGACTGCAGGAAGCGATGTTCGGTGGTCATGCCCAGCGCCATGTCGAGCGCGTCGGGCCCGCTGACATGGGCGATGCGGGTCGCGGGCGGGCGTCCCTCGCGCCAGAACATCAGCGCCGAGCGATAGGCGTCCACGGCCCCCTGCTTCGTCGCGAAGGAGCGTGTCACGACGCTCCCGTCGGCGCCGGCGAGCGCGACGACGCTGTTGGTAGTGCCGAAGTCGATGCCGATGGCGGCGGGGGTCATGGTCCGATCCTCGATCCGAAACAAAAGCCCGCGCGGATTGCTCCGCGCGGGCCGGTTGGACGATCCGGCTGCCGAAGCAGCCGAGCGATCACTTCTTCTCGGTCGTCGCCTTCTTGAGGGCGGCGCCCAGGATGTCGCCGAGCGAAGCGCCGGAGTCGGCGGAGCCGTACTGCGCCATCGCCTCCTTCTCCTCGGCCATCTCCAGAGCCTTGATCGAGACCTGGATCTTGCGAGCCTTCTTGTCGAAGAGGACGACGCGGGCGTCGACCTTCTCGCCGGCGGCGAAGCGCTCGGGGCGCTGCTCCTGGCGATCGCGGGCGATCTCGGCGCGCTTGATGAAGGTGGTCATGTCGGTGCCGGCGATCTTGACGTCGAGACCGCCTTCCTTGACCTCGATCACCTCACAGGTGACGACCTGACCCTTCTTGAACTCGCCGGCATCCACGAAGGGATCGCCGCCGAGCTGCTTCAGGCCGAGCGAGATGCGCTCCTTCTCGACGTCCACATCGAGAACGACAGCCTGCAGCATGTCGCCCTTCTTGTATTCCTCGATGACCTGCTCGCCCGGACGGTTCCAGTCGAGATCGGAGAGGTGGATCATGCCGTCGATGTCGCCTTCGAGACCCAGGAACAGGCCGAACTCGGTCTTGTTCTTGACCTCGCCCTCGACCACCGAACCGCTCGGATGCTGCTCGGCGAAAACCTCCCACGGGTTGCGCAGGGTCTGCTTGAGGCCGAGCGAGATGCGGCGCTTGACCTGATCGACCTCGAGGATCGCGACGTCGACTTCCTGCGAGGTCGAGACGATCTTGCCGGGGTGGACGTTCTTCTTGGTCCAGGACATCTCGGAGACGTGGATGAGGCCTTCGATGCCCGGCTCCACTTCGACGAAGGCGCCGTAGTCCGTGATGTTGGTGACGCGGCCCTTGAGGCGCGCACCGACCGGGTAACGCGCCGCGATGCCATCCCACGGGTCGGCGAGCAGCTGCTTGATGCCGAGCGAGATGCGGTGCGTGTCCTGGTTGATCTTGATGATCTTGACCTTGACCGTCTGGCCGATGGTCACGACCTCGGACGGATGGTTGACGCGACGCCAGGCCATGTCGGTGACATGGAGCAGGCCGTCGATGCCGCCCAGATCCACGAAGGCACCGTATTCGGTGATGTTCTTGACGACGCCGTCGATGACCTGGCCCTCTTCGAGCGAGGCGACCAGCTCGGAACGAGCCTCGGCGCGGGTCTCTTCGAGGACGGTGCGGCGCGACACAACGATGTTGCCGCGGCGGCGATCCATCTTGAGGATCTCGAAGGGCTGCGGCTGGCCCATCAGCGGGCCGACGTCGCGGATCGGACGGATGTCGACCTGCGAGCGCGGCAGGAAGGCCACGGCGCCGTCGAGATCGACGGTGTAGCCGCCCTTGACGGTGTTGAAGATGACGCCCGAAACCTTCTCGCGGGCCTCGAAGGCCTTCTCGAGCTTGACCCAGCTCTCCTCGCGGCGCGCCTTGTCGCGCGAGATGACGGCCTCGCCGAGGGCGTTCTCGATCCGGTCCAGATAGACCTCGACCTCGTCGCCGACCTTGATGTCCTGGTCACGGCCGGGGCCGTTGAATTCCTTGAGCGCGACGCGCCCTTCCGTCTTCAGGCCGACGTCGATGATCGCCATATCCTTCTCGATGGCGACGACCTTGCCCTTGATGACGGAACCTTCGAGGGCCTCGTTACGGTTGAACGATTCCTCGAGAAGGGCGGCGAAATCCTCGCGGCCCGAAAAGCTTTCTACGGCTGACATGTATGCTCCTGACGCCGGCCGCGTCTCCCGCGGATGTCCGGCAAGCGCCCGTTTGGGTTGGTGTTGCGGGCCGGATGCTCCCGTCGGCGCCTCGTCGAGAGGCTCGCCGCCAGGCCCGCGCACGAGGCGCCGGGCCGGCGGACGGCGCCAAACCGCCGGTTCCGCATCCGCATCCGAACGGTCCGCCCCAAACACGAAACGGGAGCCGGCCGGAAAGGCCGCCCCCGGCTGTGATCGATCACGGCCCTTCGGACAGGCGCGATGTAGTGGAAATCTGGTGACGGGGCAAGGGCGGACGCCGCCAAGAGGGTCCGTCAGGCTTCCGCCAGCCAATTCTCGACCGCGAGACCGGGAATGTCGCGGAAGTCGCGCTGGTTGTTGGTAACGAGGGTGGCGCCGAGGCTGATGGCATGCCCGGCGATCATGCGATCGAAGTCGCGGCCCCGGACCCAACCTTGCACCGACAGTACCGCGCCATACGCCTCGGCCTGAGCCTTGCCGAAAGCCACGACGGGCAGGTTTGCCAGTAGCTTCTCCAGCCGCGCGCGGCGGCCCAGCGCATCGGGATCGGTCGATCTGAGCCCTCTCTGGAGCTCGGCGACGCTCAGAGCCGACACCAGCACGGCGCCCTCGTGCTCCATCAT
The DNA here is from genome assembly GCF_001557075.1 of Methylobacterium sp. CCH7-A2. Classification (NCBI taxonomy): domain Bacteria; kingdom Pseudomonadati; phylum Pseudomonadota; class Alphaproteobacteria; order Hyphomicrobiales; family Methylobacteriaceae; genus Methylobacterium; species Methylobacterium sp. CCH7-A2. The sequence goes on along the minus strand of NZ_LSKN01000122.1, from coordinate 18,160 downwards.
TTTCCTCAGAACGGACCTCACGCCGTCGCGGGCATCGATAACGACGTTGGTGTCGAGGAGAAAGGCCACGCTCAATATCGCTTCCGCTCGGGAAGCTCGATCCGTTCAAGCGGCCCGGAAGGCGGGAGCGGCGGGGCCGCGAGAAGTTCTTCCAGAACCTGGCGGAGGCCTTCGCTCTTCGGCAAGATCGTCAACACGTCGCCATGCCGGGTGATCGTCAGTTCCTGACCATCCTCGAACGCCATTTCGGCAGGAATGCGCACAGCCTGGCTATTGCCGGATTTGAAGGCGCGGGTCGTGGCCATCGGCTTCCTCCTGCAAGAAGATCATGCTCTGATTGAAGACGTGGCCAGCACGCTCCGCCATGTCAATCCTCGTATATACATCAGATGGCCATGCCCGACGATCCCGAAACGCCCCCGGCAACGAAGCTGACCCGGACCAAGCAGGCCTGGGCGCAGACGGGCAAGTTCATCACCGGCCGCGTCGCGCGGCCTGAAAACGAGCGGTTGCCGCCCGGCCAGCATCTGGTGAAGGACTGGCCCGTGCTCGATCTCGGCCTGCAGCCCGCGATCGCCCTTTCCAGCTGGACGCTCGACATCGACGGGCTGGTCGACCACTCCCTGCACTGGCGCTGGGATGATCTCATGGCTCAACCGCAGGCGACGGAGGTCTCCGACATCCACTGCGTCACGACCTGGTCGCGCTACGACAACCGCTGGGACGGGGTTGCGACGCGCACCGTCCTCGATCTCGCGCACCCCAGGCCCGAGGCCGGCTTCGTCGTGCTGCACAGCTATGACGGCTACACCACCAATCTGACGCTGGCCGATTTTGCCAGCGAGGACGCCATCCTCGCCCATTCCTGGGAGGGCAAACCGATCTCCGCCGAGCATGGCGGGCCGCTTCGCCTCGTGCTTCCGAAGCTCTACTTCTGGAAGAGCGCCAAATGGCTGAAGCGGATCGAGTTCACGGCCGAGAATCGCCCCGGCTTCTGGGAGGTGCGCGGCTATCACGATCGTGGCGATCCGTGGACCGAGCAGCGCTATAGCGACGACTGAGGCATCGTCGACCGGAGGGCGTCAGAACTCCGACCAGCCCGTCTCTGCGGCACGGCGCGTGGTCGCAGCAGCAGCGGGCAGCCTTGGGGGCGCGGCCCGGGTGGCTGCAGCCCGCACAGGCGCCATGTGAGGAGCCATCTCGCGCAGTTCGGCGCGAATGCTCGCGTCGAGGGTGCGGCTGGGCGCACCACCGATCGAAAAGCGCTCGACCATCCTGCGCAGCTCGTTGGTTGCCTGTTGTAGCTCGCGTGCGACGCCGGCGCTCTGCTCGGCCATGGAGGAATTGCGCTGGGTCATGTCGTCCATCTGGGCGACCACCTTCGCGACCTCCCCGATGCCATTGGCCTGCTCGGTCGAGGCGCTGGAGATATCGGCCAGTGCCGCGGCGACACTGGTCGAGGACTCGACGATTTCGGCCAGCGCCGCGCCGGCGTCCTTGACCAGGCGCACACCGGTGGCGACCTGCTGCGTCGAGTTCGAGATCAGAGCCTTGATATCGTTGGCGGCGTCGCTGGAGCGTTGCGCCAAGGCCCGCACCTCGGAAGCGACCACCGCGAAGCCCTTGCCGGCATCGCCCGCCCGGGCCGCCTCGACCGCCGCATTGAGCGCGAGCAGATTGGTCTGGAATGCGATGTTGTCGATGACCGTGATGATCTCGGCGATGTCGCCCGAGGCTTTCTCGATGCGCTCCATCGCGCCAACCGCCTCGCCGACGATGCCACCGCCGCGATTGGCGATGCCGTTGGCCGCTTCGCCGAGGCTGGTGGCCTCGCGGGCGCGACCGGCGCTGCGCTTGACCGAGGCCGAGAGCGTGTCGGTCGTCGCCGCTGCTTCCTGGAGGCAGTCGGCCTGGGCCTCGGCCTGCTGCGCGAGTTCGCGGCTCCCATGGCCGATCCGGTCCGCCCCGACGATGATGTCCTGAGAAATGGTCGTGACGGTCCCGATAATCTGGGCAACCGCATCCACCAGTTCGTTCACGCCCCCGCAGAGTTCGGCGATCTCGCCCGTCATGCCCGCTAGCGAAATCCGGCGCGTCAGATTTCCCGCCATCGCAGCCTGAACCACGCCACGCGTATCGGCCACGGCGGCACGCAGGGCCAGCTGAACCTGCTTGTTGGCCGTGATGTCGGTCGCGAATTTCACGATCTTGCAGGGCTGGCCCATGGCATCGAAGATCGGGTTGTACGTCGCCTGGAGCCAGATCTCCCGGCCGCCCCGGCCGAGCCGGCGATACTGCCCTTCGTCAAATTCGCCGCGTCCTAGCTTCTCCCAGAAGCAGCGATAGGCCTCGCTGCCCTGCTCGGCAGGATCGACGAAGAGGCGGTGATGCTTGCCTTTGATCTCGGCCAGGCTGTAGCCGACAGCCGAGAGGAAGTTGTCGTTCGCATCGAGAATATGGCCGGAGAGGTCGAATTCGATCACGGCCTGCGACTTGCGGATGGCGGCGATCTGGCCTTCGAGATTGGCCATCGCCTCGCGCCGCGCGGTGATGTCGCTGGCGAATTTGACGACCTTCACCGGCTTTCCACTGCCGTCTAGGATTGGCGTGTAGTTCGCCAGCAGCCAGATCCGGCGCCCCCCCTTCGCGATGCGCAGGCACGGGATCTCGATGCACTCGCCTCGATTCAGCCGGTCCCAGAAGGCCGCGTAATCTCTCGATTCCCGCTCGACCTCGTCGACGAACATGCGGTGATGCTGACCGACCACCTCGTCCCTGGAGTAGCCCACGGCCTTCAGGAAGTTCTCGTTGGCGTCCAGAATCGTACCGTCGAGCCGGAACTCGATCACGGCTTGCGAGCGCCGAATGGCGGCCCATTCACCTGCCTGGGTCCCGGTGCGGCGAAAAAAGGGGATTGTCATGGCTTGGATCACGCAGAAGGTAAGACGAGTTGACAGCCTTCCTGTCAGCTTGACGCAACGACAGTTAAGAAGCCTTTACAATCCACATCAGGGTTCTGGATTTTTATCCGCCGCATGGTCGTCAGCGGTGCGGTTCCCGTCTGGCCGCTTTCCCGCCAGCCGCCTTCGTGTCACGCTGCGGCGGTCTCGCCTGCGCTTGAGGAGCACGCCATGGGCTGGGTTGTCTTGGGGCTGATCGCCGCGATCGCCGTCTACCTGATCATGACCTATAACGGCCTCGTGGCGATGCGGCAGCGCGTCAACCAGGCTTTCGCCGACATCGATGTGCAGCTGAAACAGCGCCACGACCTGATCCCCAATCTCGTCGAGACGGTGAAGGGCTACGCCACTCACGAGAAGACGACGCTCGATGCGGTGATTTCCGCGCGCAACGCCGCGCAGGGCGCGACGAGCGTCCATGACAAGGCGGCGGCCGAGCAGCAATTGTCCGGCGCGGTCGGGCGGCTGCTGGCGCTGGGCGAGGCCTATCCCGATCTCAAGGCGAGCGCGAACTTCCAGCAACTCCAGGTCGATCTCGGCAATGTCGAGGACAAGCTCGCCGCGGCGCGGCGCTTCTTCAACAACGCCGTCAGCGAGTTTAACGCCGCGATCCAGGCCTTCCCGGCCGTGCTGTTCGCGCCGCAGATGGGGTTCAGCCAGCGCGAATTCTTCGATGTCGGCGAAACCACGCGCGCTCAGATCGAGGTGGCGCCGAGCGTGAAGTTCTGAAGCGGCGCCGCAGGCGGCGAACGGGGCGGCTGCGATGCTGGGCCAGGCCTTCGGGCTCTACAGCCACATGCGCAACAACCGGATCAGGTCCGGCTTCCTGATCGCCGGGCTGTTCGCCCTCGTCTATGTCACGGTCTGGGGCCTGCTGCTGGTGGGCTATGGCTATGGCGGTGTGCCGCGCGGAACCACCGCCTATGCCGAGGCCGGGCGGACCTTCTGGCGGTGGCTGCCCTTCACCACGCTCGCGGCCGGGGCCTGGGTCTTTATCGGCTTTCGCATCAATGTCGGGCTGATCGGCGCGATGGCGGGAGCCAAGGGGCTGACGCGGGACGACAACCCCAAGCTCTACCGGATGCTGGAGAACCTCTGCATCTCGCGCGGGCTGACCGTCCCCAAGCTCGCCATCGTCGAGAGCGAGGCGCTGAACGCCTTCGCGAGCGGCGTCAACGACAAGCAGTTCACGGTCACGGTGACGAGCGGCCTGCTGGCGCAGCTCAACGATGCCGAGGTCGAGGCCGTGCTGGCGCATGAGCTGACCCATATCCGCAATGGCGACGTCCGCCTGATGATCATCGCCGTCGTGATCGCGGGTGTCATCTCGCTGGTCGGGGAAATCGTCTTCCGCGGGCTGTCGCGCAGCCGCATCCGGATGTCGTCCGACGATGCGAAGAAGGGCAGCGGCGTCGCGATCCTGATCGGCTTCGCGGTGATCGCGCTGTCCTGGTTCCTGGCCGTGGTGATCCGGCTCTCGCTCTCGCGCTCGCGCGAGTATCTCGCCGATGCGGGGGCGGTCGAGTTGACCAAGAACCCGGATGCGATGATCTCGGCCCTGCTCAAGATCGCCGGCCGCGCCGATATCGAGGGCGTGCCGTCCGGCGTGATGGACATGTGTTTCGAGAACGATCCCGACGATTTCGCCGACCTGTTCTCGACCCATCCCTCGGTGACGAAGCGTGTTCAGGCGCTGATCCAGACCGCCGGAGGGCGCATGCCGGCGATGCCGCCGCAGCCGCCGCGCGTGGCGGAGCGCCAAGATCTGCCGACGATGGTCGCGGAATCGGCCGCAGGTGTCGATCCGGCCGCCCGGGGTCCCTGGGCGCGGCCGCCCGGAGGCGGAAGCGCCAGTCCCTGAGTCAAGGGCCTCAGCGGCCGTGGCGCGACCAGTCCAGCGCCTCCTCCAGACGATCGTCGCCCCAGAAGATCTCACCATCCTCCGTGACAAAAGTCGGCGCGCCGAAGATGCCGAGCGATTTGGCGTATTCGATCTCGGCCCGCAGGCGGCCCTTGACCTCCTCGCTGCGGGACGCGGCGTAGGCAGTGCCCGGATCGGCCCCGGCCTCCTTCAGCGCCGCATTCAGAACCGCCTCCTCCGCGATGTTGCGGCCTTCACCGAAGCCGGCGCGGAACAGCGCTTTCGAGAAGGCGGGCAGCCAACCCGCCTCGCGACCGGCCAAGGCGAGCCGGGCGGCGATCAGAGAGTTCTGCGGAAACGTCTCGGGCCTGACGAGGGGAAGCCCGATCCGGCCGGCCCGGCGCTCCACGTCCCGCCACATATAGCGGCCCTTGCTCGGATAGAGCGCGAAGGGCGAGGTCGACCAGCCCTGGGCGGCGAAGATCGGCCCAAGCAAGAAGGGGCGCCAGCGGAGACTGACGCCGGCAGCCTCCGCCAGCGGCTCGATCCTCAACGCGCTTAGAAAGGAATAGGGCGATGCGAACTCATACCAGAAGTCCAGAACAGGACGGTTCGGCATTCGGCCTCCGGAGCAGTCAGTTCGGTGTGGCGTCGCGCCTCGGCAAGGTGAGCCTCCGGCGGCGCGACTGCAAGACAAGGCGCGATGCCCAAGCGTCATCCACCCGAGTCATCAACACCCATCCATCAGGCGAGGACGCGCGACCGATCAAAAGGTTCCGATTGCGTCGCCCCCGACGCTGGGATAGTGCGCCATTGCGTTCGAAAAGCGGCTTCCACGCCGCCAAGCCGCAGCAGCAGGATGATGACCCAGATGACCGAGAAAAGCGTGAAAAAGGTCGTGCTCGCCTATTCCGGGGGGCTCGACACCTCGATCATCCTGAAATGGCTGCAGACGACCTATGGCTGCGAGGTCATCACCTTCACCGCCGATCTCGGCCAGGGCGAAGAGCTCGGCCCGGCGCGCGACAAGGCGCTGCTGCTCGGGATCAAGCCGGAAAACATCTTCATCGAGGACCTGCGCGAGGAATTCGTCCGCGACTACGTCTTCCCGATGTTTCGCGCCAATGCGGCCTATGAGGGCGTCTATCTGCTCGGCACCTCGATCGCGCGGCCGCTGATCGGCAAGAAGCTCATCGAGATCGCCGAGCGGCTCGGTGCCGACGCCATCTCCCATGGCGCCACCGGCAAGGGCAACGACCAAGTCCGCTTCGAGCTGACGGCCTATGCGCTCAAACCCGACGTCGTCGTGATCGCGCCCTGGCGCGAATGGGACCTGCGCTCCCGCGAGCAGCTGATCGCCTTCGCCGAGCAGCACCAGATCCCGATCGCCAAGGACAAGCGCGGCGAGGCGCCGTTCTCGGTCGACGCCAACCTGCTGCACGCCTCCTCCGAGGGCAAGGTGCTGGAAGATCCCGCGCAGGAAGTGCCCGATTACGTCTATTCCCGCACGGTCTCGCCCGAGGACGCGCCCGACCGGCCGACCATCGTCAGCATCGACTTCGAGACCGGCGACGCCTGCGCGATCGACGGCGTGAAGATGTCGCCGGCGACGCTGCTTGCCAAGCTGAACGAACTCGGCCGCGACAACGGCATCGGCCGGCTCGACCTGGTCGAGAACCGCTTCGTCGGCATGAAGTCGCGCGGCATGTACGAGACGCCCGGCGGCACGATCCTGGCTGTCGCGCATCGCGCCATCGAGTCGATCACGCTCGACCGCGGCGCGGCCCATCTCAAGGACCAGATCATGCCGCAATATGCGGAGCTGATCTATAACGGCTTCTGGTTCTCGCCGGAGCGCGAGATGCTGCAGGCACTGATCGACAAGAGCCAGGAGTTCGTCACCGGCCAGGTCCGCCTCAAGCTCTACAAGGGCGGTGTCCACGTCATCGGCCGCTCCAGCCCGTATTCGCTCTACGACCAGGACCTCGTCACTTTCGAGGAAGGCGCCGTCGCCTATGATCACCGCGACGCGGCCGGCTTCATCAAGCTGAACGCGCTGCGCCTGCGCACGCTCGGCCAGCGCAAGAAGAAGCTCGGCCTCTGAGCCGGGCGACCGGACCTCGACACTGCGATCACGGGCCGCCTTTCAGGCGGCCCGTTTCGTTTCCGCCCGCGTTTCCAGCACGGCCGGGTAATGCGTCTCCGCCCATTCCACGAGGCCGAGCAGCGGGCCGGCGAAGCTGCGCCCGAGCGGTGTCAACGAGTAGGTCACGCTGGGCGGGACGGTGGGTTGCACGTCGCGATGGACGAGGCCGTCCGCTTCCAGGGTTCGCAGGGTCTGCGTCAGCATCCGCTTGGAGATGTCCGGAATCTGGCGGTGCAGCGCGCTGAAGCGTTTCGGCCCGGCCGCGAGGCTGCAGATCAGAAGCGTCGACCAGCGGTCGCCCAGCTTGTCCAGCAGCCCCCTCACCGGACAGCCTTCCGGATCGAGCTGCAGGGTCCGCCAGAGTTCGAACTTGGCGCCCAGCGCCGCGCAAGCATCCATCGGGTTCCTCCACGGTAACCTGGTGACGCGAAAGTGCCGTCTTTCGCCGGCCCCACCAAGTCTCTATCTGAGACCGAGTTACCACATGAGACCGGAGTATTCCATGTCCAATCCCCGTTATGCCGTCACCGGCGCCAGCGGCCAGCTCGGCCGCCTCGTCGTCGCGGCGCTGGTCGCGCGGGTCGGCGCGGCCTTTGTCGCAGCCATCGTCCGCGATCCCGCCAAGGCGGCCGGGCTGTTCCCCGAGGGCGTCAGCGTCCGCAGGGGCGACTATGACAAACCGCAGGAGCTGGCCTCAGCCTTCGCCGGCATTGAGCGCGTCCTGCTGATCTCGTCGAACGCCGTTGGCCAGCGCATCCCGCAGCATCGTAACGCGATCGCCGCAGCCAAGGAGGCCGGCGTGTCGCGGATCGCCTATACCAGCGTCCTGCGAGCAGACACGTCCCCGCTGGGCCTTGCCGCGGAGCATCGCGAGACCGAGACGGTCATCGCCGCATCCGGCCTGCCGCACAGCCTGCTGCGCAATGGCTGGTACACCGAGAATTACACCGCCTCGATCCCACCGGCTCTCGCGCATGGCGCCTTCATCGGCAGCGCGGGAGCCGGCCGGATCGCGAGCGCGGCACGGAGCGATTATGCGGAAGCGGCAGCCGTCGCGCTCGTCTCCGACGATGCGCCGCGCATCGTGCACGAATTGGCTGGCGACAGCTCCTATTCGCTGGCCGAATTCGCCGCTGAACTCTCCCGCCAGGCGGGCAAGACCATTCCCTATGTCGATATGCCGGAGGCCCAGTATCGAGGCGCGCTTCTGGGCGCCGGACTGCCCGAGCCTCTGGCGGCGCTGATCGCCGATTCCGATGCGGCGGCGGCCAAGGGCGCTCTCGACGACGGCACGCGGACGCTTTCGCGGCTCATCGGCAGACCAACAACGCCTTTCGCCACGACGATCGCGGATGCGCTACGCGGCTGAAGCCGAACCAAACGGTCTCTCGGGCGTTGGAAGCGACCTGCTCCCGAGAGGCCCTGTCATGATCCGCCTGATGCCCACCACCCTCCTCGCCGCTGCCCTGCTCGCCGCGACGGCGCAAGCCCAGACCGCGGGACCGACCTCGGGCGCGCCGGCCGAAAAGCCGGCCTCGCCCGCGGTCGCACTCTGCAAGAATGCGGCACTCCACACGCTTTCGGCGCGAGAGCCCGAGATCAAGGACATCTATGTCGACGAGGATGGCGCGACGATCGCCGTCTCGGAGACGAAGGTCGAAGATACTCCTGTCACGCGCATCATCATGGCCGAGGCCTATCTGCGGACCGACCGGTCCGACAAGCCCCGGCGCTTCCTCTGCCTGCTCGGCGAGAAGGACAAGGTGCTGCTGACCTTCTTCACCGCCCGCTGAGGGCGGCGGCCCTCCGCATCAGGCGGAGGGCTCGTCGACTACGCGCGTCGCCGGCCGGTCACGCCCGTCCGCGACCTCCTCGTGCCAGCGGCCCTGCTCGTCCTGATAGACGATGCCGTCCGTCGTGCCGGCGAGGGTCTGGCGCGCGGCCGCGTCATTCGCCGCCTTCAGCGCGGCTTCGTGGGATGGATAGGTTTCCGAGAGCACATCCTGGACCTTGTAGGCCCAGCCGCCGTCATGCTCGACGATTTCATATCTGACCGTGACCATCGCAGCTCTCCTGATTGCGGGAGAGCAACCCGACGGAGCCGGCGCGGGTTCCCTCAATCGCCCTGATCGGCAGCGCGCAGCCCGTCGAGCACCGGCATCGAGGTGATGTGGTAGCCGGCATCAACATGATGGACGTCGCCGGTCACCCCACCCGAGAGGTCGGACAGGTAATACAGCGCCGAGCCGCCGATCTCCTCCAGCGAGACCGACTTCCGCAGCGGCGAGTTCGCCCGCTGCCAGGAATACATCGCACGCGCGTCCGAGATGCCCGCCCCGGCGAGTGTCCGCACCGGCCCGGGCGAGAGCGCGTTCACGCGGATGCCGCGCGGGCCGTAGTCGCCGGCGAGATAGCGCACGCTGGCCTCCAGCGCCGCCTTGGCCACGCCCATCACGTTGTAGTTCGGCATGATCCGGGTCGAGCCGCCATAGGTCAGCGTGATCATGCTGCCGCCCTTCGGCATGCGCTCGGCGGCCCGCTTCGCCACCTCGGTGAAGGAGAAGCAGGAGATCACCATGGTCCGCGAGAAATTCTCGCGGCTGGTGTCGGCATAGAGCCCCTTGAGCTCGTTCTTGTCGGAGAAGCCGATGGCGTGGACGATGAAGTCGAGCGTGTTGCGCTCGGGATCGCCGCCCCAGGCTTCGTCGATCGCGGCGAAGGTCGCGTCCACCGTCGCGATGTCCTCGACATCGCAGGGCAGGACGAGGGTCGAGCCGACGCTGTCGGCTAGTGGCTTCACGCGCTTGCCGAGCGCTTCGCCCTGATAGGTGAAAGCCATCTCGGCGCCGTGGGCCTTCAGGGTGCGCGCGATGCCCCAGGCGATCGAATTCTGGTTGGCGACGCCCATGACGAGGCCGCGCTTGTTGTGCATCAGGGGGAGCATGGGGACCGTTCGGTTATGGCGTCAGGAGCAAGGGAGAGCGGAAGGCAGGTCGGTCTGGCTGAAGTCGTTACCTTTGAAGAGGATCGATGCTCCGGCGAGTTGCGCCGCGGCATAGGCGAAGCAATCGCCCATGTTGAGCGCAGCCGGGTGCCGGCCTTTGCCGAAGCGGTCGAACGCAGCGAGTGCGCCATCGGCATGCGCAGCTTCGTGAGGCGCGACACTGATCGCGCCTCGTGCCAGAAACTCCAGCACCGTCGCCTTGGCCAGATCGAATGCAATGCCGCGCACCCGCACCAGGGCGACGGTCGCCTCATAGATCGCCAGCGGCGAGGTGAAACGCCGATCCGGGCCTGTCAACGGCGTCCCGAACTGTTCGAAACCAGCCTCTTCGAGAAGTACGGCGACAATGACCGAGGCATCGACATACATGCTAAATGTCGCCCGACAGCTCGTCGTAGAACGCCTTATCAGCCTTCAATCCGGTTTTGGGGTAAGCCGCGACGCGCTGCTGCAAATCCCGTATCCGCTCCAGAAACGGAACGCTCTGGTCCATTTGACGAAGCTCGTTCTGGACGGCCTGCTTCACCGCGTCAGTCAGGCTGACGCCTTTACGCGCCGCCAGTTCCCGCACGGCACGGTCGGCCTCTGGATCGCGAATGTGAAAAGCCATCCCGGCGCCTCCGTCTAGACGAGGCTTATAACCGTCTAGACACAACCCGTCACGCTACAAGTGCTTCTTCACCGCCGCGGCCGTGTCCTTGGACGAGGCCAGCGGCACGATCTCGAAGCGGGCGAGATCGCCCCAGGCCAGCACCCATTCCTGCAGCTTGGTGACGTCGTCGCACTGCATCACCTGGAAGCAGCGCGCGAAATCGGCGGAGATCCAGCTGTCGACATAGGTCAGGCCGTCCGGCATCATCCGGCCCTTCTCATGGAAGCGGGCATAGATCTCCTTCACCCGCGCCTGGTCGAAATGCTCGATCACCATAAAGAGCATGATCGGTTCCCTCAGGCTTCGAGCTTCTTCATCACGATGGTGGCGTTGGTGCCGCCGAAGCCGAAGGAGTTCGAGAGCACGCAGCCGAGCCCGGCATTGTCGATGCGCTTGCGCACGATCGGCATGTCGGCGAAGGCCGGGTCGAGCTCGTCGATATGGGCGCTCTCGCAGATGAAGTCGTTGTTGAGCATCAGCAGCGAGTAGATCGCCTCCTGCACGCCGGTGGCGCCGAGCGAATGACCGGTCAGCGACTTGGTCGCGGAGATCGGCGGGCTCTTCTCGCCGGCGCCGAAGACCTCGCGGATCGCCTCGATCTCCTTGGCGTCGCCGACCGGGGTCGAGGTGCCGTGGGGGTTGATGTAGTCGACCTTCGCGTTGACGCCCTGCAGCGCCATCTTCATGCAGCGCACGGCGCCCTCGCCCGACGGAGCGACCATGTCGTAGCCGTCCGAGGTCGCGCCGTAGCCGACGATCTCGCCATAGATCCTCGCGCCGCGCGCCTTGGCGTGCTCGAGCTCTTCCAGCACGACGACGCCGGCGCCGCCCGCGATGACGAAGCCGTCGCGGTTGAGGTCATAGGCGCGCGAGGCGCGCGAGGCGGTGTCGTTATAGTCGGTCGACATGGCGCCCATCGCGTCGAACAGGACGGAGAGCGTCCAGTCCAGCTCCTCGCAGCCGCCGGCGAAGACGACGTCCTGCTTGCCCCACTGGATCAGCTCATAAGCGTTGCCAATGCAGTGGTTCGAGGTCGCGCAGGCCGAGGAGATCGAATAATTGACGCCCTTGATCTTGAACCAGGTCGCCAGCGTGGCAGAGGCGGTCGAGGACATGCCCTTGGGCACGGCGAAGGGACCGACCTTCTTCGATGAGCCGCTCTCGCGGGCCTTGTCATAGGCGTCGATCAGGGCGCGGGTCGAGGGACCGCCGGAGCCCATGACGATGCCCGTGCGCTCGTGGCTGATCTCTTTCTCCTCGAGACCGGCGTCGGCGATGGCCTGCTCCATCGCGACCTGGTTCCAGGCCGAACCGCCGCCGTGGAAGCGCATGGCGCGGCGGTCGAGGACGGTCGAGGGGTCGAGAGTCGGCACGCCGGCGACGCGGCTGCGGAAACCATGCTCCGCGAAATCCGGCATGAAGGAGATGCCGGATTTCGCCTCGTGCAGCGAGGCCAGCACTTCCTGCGTATTGTTGCCGATGGACGAGACGATGCCCATCCCGGTGACCACCACGCGTCTCATGCTCTCTATCTCCGGCTTTATCGCGCCTGTGCCGGACGGATCGGGGCCCGGCGCGCATTCGTCGATCCCGCGCACATGGACCGCGCGGCTGGCGCGCGCAAGGTCGCGGCGCGCTTTTCCCCCAAAGACGCTCCCGTCAATCACCGCGCCGGCGGGGTGACCCGCGCGATCGGGAAGTTCAGGCCGCCTCGGGCTTGAACAGGCCGACGCGCATGTCGCTGACCGTGTAGATGCGCTTGCCGTCGGCCTCCAGCCAGCCATCGGCGATGCCGAGCACGAGCTTGGACTTGAACACGCGCTTGAAATCGACGCCGTAGACGACCTGCTTGACGGATGGCAGAACCTGGTCGGCGAACTTGACCTCGCCGACGCCGAGCGCCCGCCCGCGGCCGGGCAGACCGAGCCAGCCGAGGAAGAAGCCCGTAAGCTGCCAGAGCGCGTCGAGGCCGAGGCAGCCCGGCATCACCGGATCGCCCTTGAAATGGCAATCGAAGAACCAGAGGTCCGGCTTGATGTCGAACTCGGCCCGGACGAGGCCCTTGCCGTGCTCGCCGCCTTCTTCCGAGATCTGGGTGATGCGGTCGAACATCAGCATGGGCGGCAGCGGCAGTTGCGCATTGCCCGGCCCGAACAGCTCCCCACGGCCACAGGCGAGGATCTCCTCGTAGCTGAAAGACGATTGCCGCTGCATATCCCGTGTCGCTCCATACCGGCCGCCTCCGGGCGACCCTCCGTCCGTGCCTAACACGCCGTCGCGCCCAAACGAAAGGGCGGATGGATCGCGCGCCCCAGCCGCCCCTCCGGCGTGGAGTGCTTGCGAGCCCGGCCGCGAAAGATTACATCCGTTCTCAACAAGCAGGTGGACATGCGTTCCATCTTCGAGGGAGCTTCGCCGGCGGCAATGAGCGATCTGATTTCCCAGGATGCGGGCTATGGATCGAGCGTTCGCAAGGGCTGCCCGTTTCATGACATCCGACAGCGGCTGCGCCGTGTCGGCCTGCGGCCGACGCGGCAGCGCGTTTCGCTGGGCTGGGTCCTGTTCGCCCGGGGCGATCGGCACATCAGTGCCGAGATGCTCTACGAAGAGGCGATGAAGGAGAAGATCCCGGTCTCGCTGGCGACGATCTACAACACGCTGCACCAGTTCACCCAGGCCGGACTCCTGCGCGAACTCGCGATCGACGGGGCCAAGACCTTCTTCGACACCGACAGCAGCGAGCATCATCACTTCGTCGTGGACGGCGAGAACACCGTCATCGACATCCCGGCCGAGGCGGTCGACGTCGCGGCCCTGCCGGAGCCGCCGGCGGGCTACGAGATCGCGCGTGTCGACGTGGTCGTGCGCCTGCGCAAGATCGAGGCGGCCGAGGGCTGAGGCGCCCCGCCGCTCAGTCGACCTTTTCGTTGGGATAGACGCCCCAGAGACGGTCCTGGCGCAGGAAACCCTGCGTGTCGCCGACGCTGATCCGGCACCAGCTGCCCGCGCAGGACAGGACGTTGGCGATCACGCCCGATTCCAGCCGCGCCACCACCGCCGCATTCTCCTCGGCCTCGCGCCGCAGCGGGAAGGTTTCGCCCTTGGTCTTGGACCATGGCGCGACGAGGGCCGTGCGGCGGCCCGAGAGCAGGCTGTGCAGCACCCAGCCTTCCGAGCCATCCGCATCGCGCACGCGCCGCCAGGTCTCGAATTCCGCGACGATCTCGACCGGCAGCCCGGCACGCTGATAGACCCAGCGGGTGCGGTGTTCCTTCGAGGGGCCCTCACGGAGATTGACCCGGTCGGTCTTGAGGCTGACATAGCGCGGCACCGGCAGGCCCGTGACCGACCCCGCCTGCATGTCCTGGGCGTTCGCCAGAGGGGCGGCCGCCATTGCCGCCAGCAAGACCAGCCCCGCCAGAACGCTCCGCCTCGCCGCCGCCATCCGTCCTGTCTCCATCCATTCGCCGGGCCCTGGGCCGGGGGACCCCCGGCGAAGGGTCATGTTGTCATCCGCCGTCACGCCACTTAGAGAACGGGCGAAGCCGAGCGTTCCGCCGCCTCATTCCTGAAGCCCCGCGGTTAATGGGGGGTTGAGGCCAAAAGGCGGCGGGAGACTGCGGCAGCGGAGGAGGAGGCGTCCATGTCGAAGAAGAAGCCGCTCGTCGTCGTCACCCGCAAGCTGCCCGCCGTGGTGGAAACGCGGATGCGCGAACTCTTCGACGCGCGCCTCAACATCGACGACACGCCGATGTCGCAGGCCGCCCTGGTCGAGGCGGTGAAGACGGCCGATGTTCTCGTGCCGACCGTGACCGACCGGATCGATGCGAAGGTGATCGCGCAGGCCGGTGACCAGTTGCGGCTGATCGCGAACTTCGGCAACGGCGTCGACAATATCGACGTCGCCAGCGCGGTCCAGCGCGGCATCACCGTGACGAACACGCCCGGCGTCCTGACCGACGACACCGCCGACATGACGATCGCCCTGATCCTCGCCGTCGCGCGGCGCATCGCCGAGGGTGCGCGCGTCATCCCCGACGACGACTGGGCCGGCTGGTCGCCGACTTGGATGCTGGGGCGGCGCATCACGGGTAAGCGGCTCGGCATCGTCGGCATGGGCCGGATCGGCCAGGCCGTCGCGCGGCGCGCGGCCGCCTTCGGGCTCTCGATCCATTACCACAACCGCCGGAGGCTGGATTCCCGCATCGAGGAGAAGCTCGACGCGACCTATTGGGATTCGCTCGACCAGATGCTGGCGCGCATGGACATCGTCTCGGTGAACTGCCCGCATACGCCGGCGACCTATCACCTGCTGTCGGCCCGCCGGCTCAAGCTGCTGAAGCCGGACGCGATCCTGGTCAACACGGCCCGCGGCGAGATCGTCGACGAGACGGCGCTGGCGCGGATGCTGGAGGCGGGCGAACTGGCCGGGGCCGGTCTCGACGTCTATGAGAGCGAGCCGGCCGTCAATCCGCGGCTGCTGAAGCTCGCCCGCCAGCACCGCGTCGTGGTGCTGCCGCATATGGGCTCCGCGACCCATGAGGGCCGCGCCGATATGGGCGAGAAGGTCATCGTCAACATCAAGACCTTCATGGACGGTCACAAGCCGCCGGACCGCGTGCTGCCCAGCATGCTCTGACGGCGGCAGCCGGGCTGCTCAGGCGCGCAGCCCCGCCACCAGCCGAGGCCATTGCGCGAAATCGTCGATCACCGCGAAAGCGCCGGCTTCGGCCAGGCGCCGGGCGCTGCGCGCCTTGTCATGGGCGACGCCGGTGAAGCCAACGACGCGCATGCCCGCCGCCAGCGCGGCCCGCACGCCCGGCACCGAATCCTCGATCACCAGACAGGCCTCCGGCGCCGCCGCCATGCTCGCCGCGGCGTGCAGGAACACGTCGGGATGCGGCTTGCCGCGTGCCACCTGCGAGGCCGAGAAGATGTGCGGATCGAACAGTTCGATCAGCCCGGTGATGGCGAGGTTGCGCCGCAGCGGCGCGAGACTGGTCGAGGAGGCGACGCAGCGACGGCCGCCGATGGCCGTCACGGCCTCGCGCACGCCGGGCAGCGCGCGCAGTTCGCTCTCGAGACGCAGCGCCACCGCATCCTCGATCGTCTGTTCGAAGTCACCGGGCAGCGGGCGACCATGCGCCGCCTCGATGATCTTGATGCCCTCGGACCAGGGGATGCCGACGATGCTGTCGACATAGTGGTCGAGCGTCCAGCTGGTCAGGCCGAGCGCATGGCAGGCGGCGAGACTGACCTCCCCATAGAGCGTCTCGGTGTCGATCAGCGTGCCGTCGCAGTCGTAGATGACGAGATCGGGCATGCCGGCCGGCCGTCCGGCAGTGCTCACTCAGCCCGCGCCGTGTCGAACTGCCCGGTCTTGCGGAAGCGCCAGAGATAGGAGGGAACGATCGCCTCGACCGAGACGGGAGCGATGCCGAGCCCTTCGAAGCTGCGCCCCTCGGCGACGGCAGCCGCCGAGACGACATTGTCGCTCTCCAGCAGCGTCACCTGATCGCGAGTCAGCTTGATCGCATCCGGAAGCAGGCCGAGCGTCAGCGTGTCGAGGATTTCGAAGACGCCCGCCTGGATGCGGGCCAATGGGAAGGGCAGCGGCAGCAGCAGGCGCTTGCGGTCGATAACCTCGCAAATATAGGCGAGGAGTTCGCGGAAGCTCTTCACCTCCGCCCCCCCGAGTTCGTAGATCCGACCACCGGTCACGACACCATCAACGCCGCGCGCCACAGCCTCTGCGACGTCGCCGACGAAGACGGGCTGGAAGCGGGTGTCGCCGCCGCCGACGAGGGGCAGCGCCGGGAGCATCCGGGCCAGCGCGGCGAAGCGATTGAAGAACCCGTCTTCCGGACCGAAGACGATCGAGGGCCGCAGGATCACGGCGCCCGGCACCGCCGCCAGCACCGCGGCCTCGCCTTCGGCCTTGCTGCGGGCATAGAGCGACTTGGAGCCCGCGTCAGCGCCAATGGCCGAGATATGAACCAGCCGGGCGATGCCGGCCGCCGCGCAGGCCTGCGCGATCACCCGGGCGCCGTTCGCCTGGACCGCGGCGAAGTTCTGGCGGCCGCCTTCCTGAAGGATGCCGACGAGATTGACGACGGCGGATGCCCCCTTCACCGCTGCGGCGACGGAGTCGGGATAGCGCAGATTGGCCTGGACCGCGTGAATCTGACCGACCATGCCGAGCGGCTGCAGGAATCCCGCGAGATCCGGCCGCCGCACCGCGACGCGGACGCGATAGCCGCGCTTGACCAGCGCGCGCACGACATGGCGGCCGACGAAGCCGGAGCCCCCGAAGACCGTCACGAGTTGCTGGCTCGGAAGGGATAGATCGTTCGCCATCGTCGGCTGGCCTCATGCGCGCGGAGTTGCATGGCTCCTAATGCATTTCACCCCCGTCTGGAAAGGTGCTTGCGCGGCGGACCGGTGTCGTCGGGGAAGATGGCGAATTGCCGCCGGATCAGGCAGCGACGCCCGCAATTGAGGCATTCACGCCCGCGACAACAGCCCGTTAAGACTGATGTTCTTGCGAAGTTTTGCCTGTACTTAACCTGCCCTTCAATTTTCAGCCGTAAACTGCGCGACATCTTCCCAAACGTCAGGTCGAGGTTGGTCGTGGCATCCATTCGCAACAAGATTCTCGGTCTGATCGGCATCGTCGCAGCCGGCGCCGCCATCGCCCTCGTCTTCGCGCTGGTCGCGCTGTCCGGCATCGAAGGCATGGGGCAGCGGGTTTCACGCCAGAACGACGTCGCGCTCGCGACCGAGCGGCTCAATGTCGCGGTCAACCAGCTCAGCGAGGATTCGCGTCTGGCTTACATGTCGCGCAACCCCAACGAAGCGAAGAACGCCGCCGCTGCGATCGAGAAGGGACTCACCCAGCTCAACGAGCGGCTGCGGCTGTTCACCGCGATCGTCCCCGCCGATGAAAAGGGGCGGGCCGACAAGATCGCGCAGCTGGTCGCCGAATTCGCCGGGATCCGCGCCGAGACGGCCAAGCTCGCGCAGGAGGTTTCGGGCCGGGCCGCCGATGCCTGGGGCAACAGCGAGGCGAGCCGTCGCAATCGAACGGCCCTGATCGAGGAACTCGCCGGTTTCAGCCGGCTGAACGAGCAGGCCGGCGATGCCATCGAGGCGGAATCCTCCGCCTATGGCGCCCGCATGCGGGTTCTGATCCCGCTGACGCTGCTGGTCCTTCTGGGCATTTCGGTCGCGGCGGCCATCGCCTTGTCGCGACGCGCCATCGTCAAGCCGCTGCTCGATCTTGGCGCCGTGATGGATCGGCTGATCGCGGGCGACACCGCCATCGACGTTCCGCATGCGCAGCGGCGCGACGAGATCGGCGCCATGGCGCGCTCAGTCTCCGTGCTGCGCGAAACCAGCGAGAAGGTCGCAGTCCTGCAGCAGCAGGAGCAAGCCGCAGCCGCGGCACGTCTGGCGCGGGCGCAGTCGATGGAAGCGGTGGTGTCCGATGTCGGCGAGGTGGTCGCCGCTGCGGCCGCCGGCGATTTCTCGGCGCGGC
>NZ_LSKN01000121.1:0-393 GCF_001557075.1 Methylobacterium sp. CCH7-A2 | reverse complement strand
CGGCGCTGTTCTTCAGCCTGCTCGTGATCACCGTCTCCTTCCTGCCGATCTTCACGCTGGAGGGGGAGGAGGGTCGCCTGTTCGGGCCGCTCGCCTACACCAAGACCTTCGCGATGGCGGCGGCCGCCTTCCTGTCGGTGACTTTGGTGCCGGCGCTGATGGTGGTCTTCATCCGGGGCCGGATCATCCCGGAGCACAAGAACCCGATCAACAGGGTTCTGATCTGGCTCTACCGGCCGCTGATCGGGGGCGTGCTCAGGGCCAGGGTGCTGACCATCCTGCTGGCGCTCGCGTTGCTGGGCGTCAGCGTCTGGCCGGCGCGACAGCTCGGCTCGGAGTTCATGCCGACGCTGAACGAGGGCACGCTGATGTACATGCCCACGACCCTGCCGG
>NZ_LSKN01000120.1:0-507 GCF_001557075.1 Methylobacterium sp. CCH7-A2 | reverse complement strand
CCGGTGAAGCAGCGTCATACGGCGAAGCGGATCTTCGAGCGCCTTCGTGACGAGCACGGCTTTGCCGGCGGCTACACGGTGGTGAAGGACCATGTGCGGCTTTGCCGGGCGCAGGGCCGCGAGACCTTCGTTCCGCTGGCGCATCCGCCCAGGCACGCCCATGTCGATTTTGGCGAGGCGACCGCGGTGATTGGCGGTGTGCGGCAGAAGATCCACTTCTTCTGCTTGGACCTGCCACAGTCGGACGGCTGTTTCGTAAAGGCCTATCCACGCGAGACGACGGAAGCGTTCCTGGACGGTCACGTCTCGGCTTTTGGCTTCTTCGGCGGTGTGCCGCTGTCGATCCTCTATGACAACACGCGTATTGCGGTGGTGAAGATCTGTGGCGATGGCCGGCGCGAGCGGACGCGGGCCTTCACCGAGTTGGTGAGCCACTACCTGTTCCGGGACCGGTTCGGGCGCCCGGGCAAGGGCAACGACAAGGGCAAGGTCGAAGGGCTGGTGAAG